>CANKIV010000069.1 GCA_947482125.1 Alphaproteobacteria bacterium | reverse complement strand
GTGCTGGAACCATGAACGTCAACCATGCCGGAAGGCAGGTTCTTGTGCGGGTTCGGGGACCGGGCTATTGGTCTGCCATGGCCGTATCGATGCGTCTCATCAGCCTTATCCTGATCGTCACCGCCCTGATGCTGCTGGGCGCCGACGCGATCACCAGCCTGGAGCGCGGCGGCGAACTGACGGTGCGCAGCCTGGGCACCATCTGGGGCCTGTTCGACAAGCCGCACCTGGATGGTTTCAAGAGCTGGGCGCAGAACCATCTGCCCTTCATGGCGCAGGGCGTCTATTCGTTCCTGGCCTTGCCCGGCTGGGCGGCGACCGGTGTGCTGGGTGTTATCCTGGCGTTTATCTTCGGCCGCAAACTAGGGCCTGAATAGTCAGCGGTTTTTTCCCGGAACCCAAAGCACATCACCCATGCCGCCGTCATTGGCGGCGCGCGCCATCACGAACAGGTGATCCGACAGCCGGTTGGCATAGTGCAGCGCCGCTGGGTTGATTGTTTCCTGCGCCGCCAGTTGCACGATCGCCGCTTCCGCCCGCCGCGCGATGGCACGGGCCAGATGCAGATGCGCCGCCAGTGCGGTGCCGCCGGGCAGCACAAAGGATGTCAGCGGCGCCAGCTTTTCATTCATCGCGTCGATCTCGCGTTCCAGCCGCTCCACCTGAACGGGGGCGATGCGCAGGCGCGCTTCCGCCTTGCGGCCATCTTCCGGCGCGGACAGATCGGCGCCCAGATCGAACAGGTCGTTCTGGATGCGCGCCAGCATGGTGTCGAAGTCGCCCTGCGCATCCAGCCGGGCGATGCCGATGGCGCTGTTGGTTTCGTCCACCGCGCCGATGGCGGCGATGCGGGGGCAAGCCTTGGAAACACGGCTCCCGTCGCTGAGCCCGGTTTGCCCGGAATCGCCGCCTTTTGTGTAGATTTTGTCCAACCGCACCATGCAAAAATCCGCCCTTGCCGGGCAAATCCTAACTTGTATGATCCCGCCCGTCCCGCGTTTTTAGGTCATTTTCCATGCCGGTCGAAGCTCCCGAAATCGTCGAAACCGACAATACCCGCGTCGCCTGCGATGGCGGCGGCGGCGCCCTGGGCCATCCGCGCGTTTATCTGGAAATGGGCGACGAAACCTCCGTCGAATGCCCCTATTGCGACAAGCGCTTTGTTCTCAAGGCTGGGGCAACCCATCATTGACCGCTCTTAAAAAGGGCGACCATCTCTATCTGGTCGATGGTTCGGGCTATCTGTTCCGCGCCTATCACGCGCTTCCGCCGCTGACCCGCAAGTCCGACGGCCTGCCCACCGGCGCGGTGGCCGGCTACTGCAACATGCTGTGGAAGCTGCTGGAGGACATGAAGGGCCCGGAACAGCCCACCCATCTGGCGGTGATCTTCGACGCCAGCGAGAAGACCTTCCGCAACGAGATTTACAAGGAATACAAGGCGCACCGACCACCGGCGCCCGAAGACCTTATTCCGCAATTTCCCCTGGTGCGCGATGCCACCCGCGCCTTCGGCGTCAGTTGCGTCGAGATGAAGGGCTTCGAAGCCGACGACCTAATCGCGACCTATGCGCGGCTGGCGCGCGAAGCGGGCGCCCGCTGCACCATCATCTCTTCCGACAAGGACCTGATGCAGCTGGTGGTGGACGGCAAGGTCGAACTGCTGGACACGATGAAGAACCGCCGCCTGGCCAGTGCCGAGGTGCTGGAGAAATTCGGCGTCACCCCCGACAAGGTGGTGCAGGTGCAGGCGCTGGCCGGTGATGCATCCGACAATGTTCCGGGCGTGCGCGGCATTGGCGTCAAGACCGCCGCCGAACTGATCAATCTTTATGGCGACATCGAAAACCTGCTCGCCAGGGTGAACGAGATCAAGCAGCCCAAGCGCCGGGAAACCCTGATCGAGAATGCGGAAAACGCCCGCATCTCTCTGAAGCTGGTGACGTTGGACGATAAAGTGCCGTTCAAGGAAAAGCCCGACGAGTTCGCGGTTCATGAACCGCATGCCACGGAACTGATCGCGTTCCTGAAGGCTATGGAATTCGGCTCCATCACCAGGCGGGTGGCGGCGCATTTCCAGGTCGAGGACCTGGACATGATCGCCGCCGCGCCGACGGTGGCCAATGTCCTGCCGCCGCAGCCGGCCCTGCCGGAGATGGAAGGCGAAACCCCGGCGGATACCTCGGCCCTGCGCGCGCTCATCGACCGCGACGCCTATGTCACCGTGACGGCGGCTGCGGACCTCGACAAATGGATCGCGCGCGCCCGTGAGGCCGGCACCGTCTGCGTCGATACCGAAACCACCTCACTGGATGCGATGGTTGCGGGTCTGTGCGGCGTGTCGCTGGCGGTTGCGCCGGGGCAAGCCTGTTACATTCCCTGCGGCCATCGCAAGGGCGACGGCCTGTCGCTGGATCTGTCCCAGGCGCAGGATGGCGGCGACGCCATTGTCCAGATGACCGAGGCCGATGTCCTGGCCCGCCTCAAGCCGCTGCTGGAAGACGACAGCATCCTGAAGGTGGGGCAGAACCTGAAATATGATGCGCTGGTCTTCCTGCAGCGCGGCATCCGCATCGATCCCATCGATGACACCATGCTGATGTCTTACGTGCTGGAAGGCGGGCTGCATGGCCACGGCATGGACGAATTGTCCGCCCTGCACCTGTCGCACACGCCCATCACCTTCAGCGAAGTGACCGGCAAGGGCAAGGACAAGCTCACCTTCGATTGCGTGCCGGTGGCCGAGGCCACCAGGTATTCCGCCGAAGACGCCGACGTGACCTTGCGCCTGCACATGCTGTTCAAGCCGCAACTGCGCGAGAAATCCAAGCGCTGTGTCTACGAGACGCTGGAGCGCCCCCTGGTGATGGTGCTGGCCGACATGGAGCGCGCCGGGGTCAGCATCGATCCAGACCTGCTGCGCAAGTTGTCCAACGATTTCGCCAAGCAACAGGCGGCGCTGGAGATCGAGATTCACAAGCTGGCGGAAAGCGACTTCAATATCGGCTCGCCCAAGCAGCTGGGTGAAATCCTGTTCGACAAGATGAAGATCGAAGGCGGCCGCAAGACCAAGACCGGCGCCTGGTCCACCGACAGCGACGTGCTGGAGGATGTGGCGGCCCAGGGCCATCCGATTGCGAAGAAGGTTTTGGAATGGCGCGGATTGGCCAAGCTGCGCGGCACCTATACCGATGCGCTGCCCGCCTACATCAATGCAAAAACCGGACGGGTGCATACTTCCTACGCCATGGCCTCGACCACCACCGGGCGGCTGGCCTCCACCGATCCGAACCTGCAGAACATTCCGGTGCGCACCGAGGAAGGCCGCCGCATCCGCCAGGCTTTCATCGCGGCCAAGGGAGCCAAGCTGATCAGCGCCGACTACAGCCAGATCGAGCTGCGGCTGCTGGCCCACATCGCCGACATTCCCGAGCTGAAAAAGGCCTTTGCCGACAATCTCGACATTCACGCCATGACCGCGTCGGAGATCTTCGGCGTGCCGGTCAAGGACATGCCCGCCGAGGTGCGCCGCCGGGCCAAGGCGATCAATTTCGGCATCGTTTACGGCATTTCCGGCTTCGGCCTGGCCAACCAGCTGGGCATCCCGCAAAGCGAGGCATCGGACTACATCAAGAAATACTTCAGCCGCTTCCCCGGCATCCGCGACTATATGGAAGACACCAAGCAGTTCGCCCGCACCTACGGCTTTGTCGAAACCCTGTTCGGGCGGCGCATCCATATCCGCGAGATCAATTCCAAGGTCCAGGGCTTCCGCGGCGGTGCCGAGCGCGCCGCCATCAACGCCCCGATCCAGGGGGCGGCGGCCGACATCATCCGCCGCGCCATGGTGCGGTTGCCGCCGGCGCTGGAAGACGCGAAACTCAAGGCCACCATGCTGCTGCAGGTGCATGACGAACTGATCTTCGAGGCTCCCGACAAGGATGTCGAAAAGGCGTCCAGGCTGATCAAGTCGATCATGGAAAAGGCGGCGCTGCCGGCGGTGGAAATCTCAGTGCCGCTGGTGGTCGAGGCGAGGGCCGCGGACAATTGGGACGCCGCGCATTAAGCGGCGATGGATTTAAGCCCCGTTTCCGGCGTGATGCCGGCCTTGCCCAGGGTTTCCATCAGTTCGGCCATCACCTTTTCACTGGATGGCGCGACGCCGCCCTTGGCCTGGCCGGCGATATAGCCGCTGAGGAAGCCGGGCTGAGACAGGCAGGACAGGATCATCTCCCGCGCCCGCACCGACAGAACGCCTTCGGTCAGGACGCCGCCCGTCATCAGCCGGAGCAGGGTCTGCGCCTTTTCCACATGGTTGGGGCGAGCCGCGATGGATTCGAACAGCTTGCCGCGCGCCTCCATCGTGACGGCCAGCGAATCCATCTTTGCGGAAATCTCTTCGCGCGTGACATCGACAAAGCCGCTGCGCCGCATCCGGGCCTGCAGCTGGGCCAGCCGCTGCAGCCGCGACACCAGCGGCAGCTTGGGGTTCTGGAAATGGCTGTCGAACTGCGCCGAGGTCAGGATCGGCATGATATAGCTGGCAAGCTGGCGCTTGTTTTCCAAGCCGATGATATTGTCCTCGACGAACAGCAGGCGCTCGATCTTGTCGTCTGGCGCCGCTTCGATGATGTAGTTGCCCAGCGATTCCTGGGTGACCAGGCGCTTGGAGCGCAACGTGAAGGCCGCCACAAGGTCTTCGTGGCTCAGATACTTGCCCACGCCCATCACGATGCGGTTGGCGATGCTGCGCAGCGCCTTGAGTTCGTCCACGATGGAATCGGGGCACAGCCGCTTGTTGCTCTTGAATTCCGCGACAATGCGGTTGGCCACGGCGGTGCGCGCTTCGGGCAGGCTGTCGGCGGCGAAATTCTGGGTCAGCGCAGCCAGTCCGCCCTTGGCGTCATCCGGAGCCTTGCCCAGGAACAGGGCGACGAGATTGCTCAAGGCGCCTGCCAGATTTTCGCTCTTTCCCATCAGCTCATGCAGCGCCGCCGAACCGCCCAGGATTTCCGCCAGAATCGCGTCCACCGATGACAGGACCAGCTTGCGCGGATGCTCTTCCGTGGGGGCGCTGTTCATGATGGTGATCAGCATCAGTACCTTCTGGTCCCAGCCAGACGCCTCTTTCAGGTGCTGCGACAGCGCGCCATTGAAAGTGTAAGCGGCGTCGCCCTTGCCCACCAGCGTCCTGGCCAGCTCGGCGAACTGCTCAGGCTTGGGATTGGGAAACAGGCCCTTGCGCTGGTCGCGATAGACGCGGTTGAAGGCCTGGGTGGTGAGTTCATTCAGGCTCTTGACGATCTGCTGCACCGGAGCGGTGGTGGAGGCGGCCTGCGCCACCGCGATCTTCTGGATCGCATGCTGGTACAGCGTGCCGGTGGCTTCCAGCTTTTCCAGCATGTCGGCGCGGTGGATCAGCTCGGTGATGGTGATCTTGTTGCGCGCCAGGAAATCGATCAGCAGCCGGCTCATGGTGGCGCGGGCGTGGTAGGAATACAGATCGTCGGGCTTGAAGCAGGGAATGGCATTCGGCGCGTCTTCCTGCGCCGGCGCGACCTTCACCTGATTGTGCCCATCCTCGAAAATCTTGAGGGTGAGATAGTCGCCGGTATCGTCGTTATAGGTTTCCTTGACCACCTTCACGCCGGTGGCCTTCTCGGACGCCATCAGCTCCTGTGCCATGGTGATGGCCAGCTCGCGTGTCGAGGTCACCTCATGCATGGTCCAGCCGCCCTTGGCGCCGACCCTGCGGAAAACCTCGTAATGAATCTCTCGTCCCATGCGCCTGGGCGCGCAGGCGCCCCCTTTAAAAAAGGGCATGGTGCAGCAAACGACCTAAACGGCGGTTAACCGTGAGCGGCCAGGGCGTGAATTGTGGGGGCGGGGCCGCAGAGCGGGCAGGCCGGGTCGGGGGCCAGGCGGGCCGTGCGGAATTCCGCGCTAAGTGCCTTATATGTCAGTATTTTCCCTGCCAGCCCGATTCCGAGGCCTGCCACTTCCTTCAGCACTTCCAGCGCCTGCAACGACCCCATGACGCCGGCGGCGGCGCCCAGGACGCCGGTTTCCGAGCAGGACGGCACCGTGCCGGGTGGCGGGGGGCTGGGGAAAAGGCAGCGGTAACAGGGCCAGGGATGGCTGCGGTCGAAGGCCTTGTAGGTGGCGAGTTGGCCCTCGAACTCGGTCACCGCCGCCGATACCAAAATCTTCCTTGCAAAAAAGCAGGCATCGTTGAGCAGGAAGCGGGTGGCGAAATTGTCCGAACCGTCGGCGACAATGTCGTAGCGCCCGATCAATTCCATCGCATTGGCGGCGGTCAGGCGCAGCGCATGGGATTCAATCTGAACCCCGGGATTCAAGGCTTTCAGCGCCTCCGCGCCGGCTTCGACCTTGCCGCGCCCGACATCCCGGGTGCGAAACAGTATCTGTCGCTGCAGGTTGGACAGGCTGACCGCGTCGTCATCGACCAGGCCCAGCGTTCCTATCCCCGCGGCAGCAAGGTAAAGCGCCGCCGGGCTGCCCAGCCCGCCCGCGCCCACGATCAGCACGCGGCTGCCCCGAATCTTGGCCTGGCCCACGCCGCCGACTTCCCGCAGCACCAGGTGGCGGGCATAGCGATCGAGTTCGTCGTCCGAGAGCATGAAGTTCCTTACGACCAGGCGGCGGGCGTGACAACGCGTCACCCACGTATACATTTGATCTGTGTCTAACTAATTGGATATAAACAATATTTCCACGTTGGTTCCATCGTGTATACATTTGAGGCCGGGGCCCCATGCCGCTATGACTGACGGAAATTTCCGTGTCTGGAGGAGCCCCTGATGACCGTCACCGCAACCGATTCCGCCTCAGGCTTGGGCCGTCACGGCTTTCGCAACCTGAAAGCGGTGAACTGGAATCTCGGCGCCGCCGCCTTGTACGAGGAAGCGGTGCGCCGCGGCGAAGGCCATGTCGCCAAGAATGGCCCGCTGGTGGTGCGGACCGGCATCCACACCGGCCGCTCCGCCAGCGACAAGTTCGTGGTGCGCGATGCGCTGAGCGAAAGCCAGGTGTGGTGGGACAACAACAAGCCGATGAGCCCGGCCCACTTTGACGCCCTGCATGCCGACATGATGGCCCATGCCGAAGGGCGCGAGCTCTTCGCCAAGGACCTGTTCGGCGGCGCCGACCTCACCCACCGCATCAGCGTGCGCGTGGTCACCGAATATGCCTGGCATTCGCTGTTCGTGCATCAGCTCCTGATTCGCCCCAGTGCCGAAGAGCTGAAGGGCTTCGATCCGGAATTCACCATCATCGACCTGCCCAGCTTCAATGCCGATCCGGCCCGGCATGGATGTGCGTCGCAGACGGTCATCGCGGTCAATTTCACCAAGAAGGTGATCCTGATCGGCGGCACCTCCTATGCCGGCGAAATGAAGAAATCGGTCTTCACCATCATGAACTACCTGCTCCCCGCCAAGCGGGTTATGAGCATGCATTGCTCGGCCAATGTGGCGGCGAATGGCGAATCGGCCATATTTTTCGGGCTTTCCGGCACCGGCAAGACAACGCTGTCCGCCGATGCATCGCGCACCCTGATCGGCGATGACGAGCATGGCTGGAGCGAGAACGGCATCTTCAACATCGAAGGCGGCTGCTACGCCAAGGTGATCCGCCTTTCCCGCGAGGCCGAGCCGGAAATCTTCTCCACCACCGAACGCTTCGGCACCGTGCTGGAAAATGTGGTGATGGATCCGGCCAGCCGCGAACTGGACCTCAATGATGCGACGCTTGCGGAAAACACCCGCGCCGCCTATCCGATCGACTATATCCCCAACGCCTCGGCCACCGGCCGCGCCGGGCACCCGAAGAATGTGATCATGCTGACGGCCGACGCCTTTGGCGTCTTGCCGCCCATCGCGCGGCTGACCCCGTCCCAGGCCATGTACCACTTCCTGTCGGGCTTCACCGCCAAGGTGGCCGGCACCGAGAAGGGCCTGGGCAAGGAGCCCCAGCCGACCTTCTCCACCTGCTTCGGCGCCCCCTTCATGCCGCGCCACCCATCCGAATACGGCAACCTGCTGCGGGCCCTGATCGCCGAGCACCAGGCCGATTGCTGGCTGGTCAATACCGGCTGGACCGGAGGCGCCTTCGGCACCGGCAGCCGCATGCCGATCAAGGCCACCCGCGCCCTTCTGAACGCGGCGCTGGACGGCAGCCTCTCGCATGCCGAGATGCGGATCGACCCCCACTTCAAGTTCCGGGTGCCGGTGGCGGTACCGGGCGTGGATTCGGCCATCCTCAACCCCCGCGATACCTGGGCCGACAAGGCCGCCTATGACCTCCAGGCCAGGAAGCTGGTCGGCATGTTCCGGGAGAATTTCAAGAAGTTCGAAGCCCATGTCGGGCCCGATGTGCTGCAGGCCGCTCCGGATTTGGTTGAAGCAGCAGAATAGAGCGTAATCAAAGACTTACCGCGCAGCATAAGGTGCAGCATAGTGAGGGCAATTGCGAAAGGTCCGGTGGACCTTTCGCCGCCCGAACGCCGTAGCCGCGAAGCGGCGAAGGCCAGATGCTGCGCCTTTTTGCTGCAGCATACGGCGCAGCAAAAAGCGCCCTTTTTGGTTTTCCGGACCGTGTTCTAGGCTGCCCTCATGACCCTTCCCTCGCTCGCCCAGGCGGTATCGCTGCACCAGCAGGGGCGGCTGGCCGAAGCCGAGCCGCTCTACCGGCAAGTGCTGGCGGCGGCCCCCAGTTACCAGGCCCAGTATCTGCTGGCCGTGCTGCTGTACCAGCAGCAGCGGGCCGACGCGGCGCTGGAGGCGGTGGACCAGGCGGTGGCGCTCAATCCGCAAGGCGTGGAGTCGCTGCTGCTCAAGGGCGCCGTCCTGCAGGCCGCCGGCCGCAGCGAAGAGGCGCTGCAAAATCTCGCCGCCGTCACGGCGCGCCAGCCCGGCCATGCGGAAGGCTGGTACAATCAGGGGGTGGTGCTTTCCAGCCTTGGCCGTCAGAACGAGGCAGTGGCTGCGTTCGACCGCACCCTCGCGATCCGTCCCACAGCGTCCGCCTGGACCAATCGCGGCGTGGCGCTCACGGCGCTGGGGCGCGCTGCGGACGCGGTGGACAGTTTCGATTCGGCGCTGGCGCTGGACATGGCGTTTCCCGCCGCCCTCTACAATCGCGGCATCGCCCTTTTGGCGCTGGGACGCTTTGCCGATGCGCTGGCGGCCTTCGACCAGCTTCTCGCCCGGGTGCTGGACGATCACCTTGCCTGGAACAATCGCGGCGTGGCGCTGCAGGGGTTGGAGCGTTTCGCGCCGGCGCTGGAAAGCTATGACCGCAGCGTGGCGCTGCGCCCCGACTATGCGCCGGCCTGGAAGAATCGCGGCCTGGCGCTGACCAGCCTGAAACGGTTCGACGAGGCGATCGCCAGTTTCGACCGCGCCGTGGCGCAGGACCCGGAGCAGGTGGATGCCTGGAGCAGGCGCGGCGATGTGCTGCGCCATCGCGAAAGGTTTGGCGAGGCCATCGCCAGTTACGACCGGGCGCTGGCGCTGGCGCCGGATAGTCCCGATGCCTGGTCTCACCGGGCCGCCTGCCTGCAGATGATGCACCGGTTCGACGAGGCGCAGGTGTCGGTGGACAGGGCGCTGTCGCTTGCACCGGATCATCTCCATGCTCTGTCCGTGCGCGGTTCACTGCTGAGCGAAACCGGCCGTGTGCCGGAAGGCATGGACAGCTATCGGCGGCGCGCCGAGCTGGCATTCGGGCGTCAGCCGCATGTTGCGGCCGATGATGAGCCCGATCACCGCAAACGCCACGACGCCGAGCAGCGCGATTATCTGGCTTCGCAGGGCGTGGCGCCGGATTGCTTCCATATTGCCGGCGGTGAAAGGCTGGCGAAACCGGCGGTCAATCCCGCCAATGCGCAAACGATCGCGGCGCTATGGGCAGGCAGCAATCCCAGGCTCGTGGTCATAGACAATCTCCTGACGCCCGAGGCGCTGGAAGGATTGCAGCGCTTCTGCCGGGGCTCGACCATCTGGAAGAAAGCCTATCGCGACGGCTATCTGGGGGCGATGCCGGACCATGGCTTTGCCTGTCCTCTGCTGGCCCAGATCGCCGATGAGTTGCGCGAGATTTTCCCCACGATTTTCGCCAGGCATGGATTGGGCCAGTGGTGGGGCTTCAAATACGACTCCAGCCTGTCGGGCATCCGCATCCATGCCGACCAGGCGGCGGTGAATGTGAATTTCTGGATCACCCCCGATGAGGCCAATCGCAATCCCGCCAATGGCGGCCTTGTGGTGTGGGACCAAAAGCCGCCGCTGGACTGGGACTTTTTGCGCTCGAACGGCGATGAAAAGGCGGCGCGGGATTTTCTGGCCCAGACAGGCGCAAAGCCGGTCACGGTGCCCTATCGCGTCAATCGGGCCGTGATCTTCGATTCCGATCTGTTTCACGAGACCGACAGGATTGAATTTCAGGACGGCTATCTGAACCGGCGCATCAACATCACGATGCTCTATGGCCGGCCGGCGGCCAATCAGGTCTTGCGATAGACCCACACCCGCGCGGGCGGGATGTTGGCCCAGACCAGGGCGGCGCGGCTGACCACGCAGCCGGGTGGTGCGCTTACCGGTGCCTGGGTGCCGTAGGAAAACTGGATCACCGGCGCGCCGGGTTCCAGCCTGGCGATC
>CANKIV010000068.1 GCA_947482125.1 Alphaproteobacteria bacterium | reverse complement strand
GCCCTGCAGCGAAGTGGTCGTGCCCGTCAGGCCGCCAGCCGAGACTGTCGTGCCGCCTGAATAGATGTTGGCAGCCGTCAGCGTCAGGGTGCCTGCACCCGTCTTGGTCAGCGAGCCCGTGCCAGACATAGCTCCAGACAAAGTAACATTACCAGAGCGGTTTATGATCAGCGCGCCATTGTCGAGAATATCGCCAACAATTGAACCGATCGCACCTCCCGCACCGACTTGCAGCGTAGCGCCAGCGTTAATAACCGTGCCGCCACTATAGGTGTTGGCGCCAGTCAGTATTTCAGTGCCAGTAGAAATCGAAAGGCCGCCAGAACCGCTAATAATGCCCGAGAAGTTTCCTGCAGCTGACGTCAGCGTAAGGTTTTTCGAACCGAGGGAAACTGTGCCTGATCCGGAAAGTGTCGTGACAGAAGCACCAGAAGTAGCAGCAGAAATATCGAACACGCCATCGTTAATCAGAGCGGAGGACGTGGCGATGCTGCCAGCTGCCGATAGAGAAAATCTCACACCAGCATTGATGGCTGTTGAACCAGTATAGGTGTTCGCGCCAGAGAAGATGATCGATCCGCCACCGATGCCGTCGCCAATGACAATGTTTCCTCCAGGGGCGGCATCCGAGAAAATCCCGGAAAATGCGGCGATGTTTCCGTTGGCATCAATGGTATTTGTTACAGACGTATCTAACGTAAAGTTGTCTGCGTAGGTGGCAGTATTGTCGATCCGCAGCGTGCCGCCCTCAAATACAGGAAGCACTGCACCACCAAGGTTAGATGCCAAATAGAAAGCATTCGCCTGATCGATGGTAGTCTGGACAGTGACGGGAGTTGCACTACCAAAAGTTATATTATCGAACGCAATCTGATTTGCCGCGCCACTAAAAACAATTGACCGCGCTATTCCTGAAAAGGCGACGCCAATTGGAAGATACGGACAATACGTAGCGCTGTATTGAGCGGCACACCCGTTAAATGGTGTAAGTGCGAGACCAAAGGAACCAATATTGGTGCCAGTGCCATCAAGCCCGCTAAACACATCAACCTGACCACCCTGTGTGGTTGGATTAGTGTATGTGAACGAAAACCCGTTAGTAAAACCAGCTGAATAATTTAAAGTGGTACTTCCGCCATCCAGGAAGAATAGTGCGCCCTCCTGAGGTCCTGGATCAACGCCACCATTAGAAGTGTTAGTGCAGAAGACATTTTCAGTATTGAGACATACTGCCAAAGCATTGGTGTCAAAATGAACGCCGTAATTCTCCCCCGACGTTCCTATGCTACTCGTGCCACCGTTATAGAAGTCGAGGATCTGGACGGAATTGTAAGGGTGCGGTGCAACCCCTTCAAAATTCAGAACGACAATTCTCGCTGAAGCCATGTCGAAAGGGACCATGGCCCCGAGCGAGAAAATAGCTAGGATACCAAGCGCGCGCACGCGCCGCAGCCCTGACATTACTCGGCATTCAACAGTATCGGCCGAAGCTATTGAAAAGCTTAGGGCAGCAAGTGATGCGCTACTAAGAAAAGCCACAAGAAAGCGGTTCTGGGATTTGGAGTTATTGAGCATGGCGCAGTCCCTTGAAGTGGACCTAACAACCAGTTGAAAGTATCCAATATGGATACCTACTATCACGCAGGCCTATGCTCAAGGTGTGCAATTTTAACACCTAGTTTTTTTCGTCCTTTTGCCCCCAGAACAACACCTTCGGCTACACCGAGGCTGGAACCACCCCATCCACAGCACACCGGATCGCCCGAGCAAAACCGTAAGTATGGGGAGCGTAGGTACCATTTTCAGATTTAGGGGGGTGCCGGGGTAGTGGGGTCTGACCTAGGGGGATTTTGGAGGCCCCTAGGGGGGCTGTTGGGCTGGGCTTGGTGAGGGCTAGGTGCGAGCTGGATGGGGGCTAGATGGCAGTAAGGCCGGCACACTTCACACGACCAGAGGCCTTTTTTCCCGCGCGTCCGGTCAATGTCCGGTTCATTTGCCCGTGATCAGGGCCTGCTTCATGGCTGGCACTGTAAGGCACTGATTTCAGGGGGGAAAGTGGTGGGTGATGTAGGGATCGAACCTACGACAAGCTGATTAAGAGTCAGCTGCTCTACCAACTGAGCTAATCACCCACGCTGCCCGCCGGCTTTGGTGCACCGTCAGGGACGGGCCTCATAACAGAGGGCTATCCCCCTGTCCAGAAAGGCTTATGGAACCGGCTGTGGGTGGATTTTGACGCCCAAAATCACAGGAAAACACAGGCCCGCCTCCCCTTCTTGCGCGTCAGCGCACAGAGGGGGAGGTGGTTTCAGCGATCGAGGCGAGCGTCAGCGAGCCGAGAGGAAGCTGAAACCGGAGGGGGTGATTAAATAATGCCGCCGGAATGGCGGGGAATCTCGACCTGGCGGTGGATATGCACGCTCATCAGGATGCCGAAACCCAGCATCACGGTCAGCATGGCGCTGCCGCCATAGGACAGCAGCGGCATGGGGATGCCGACCACCGGAATCAGGCCCATCACCATCATGCCGTTGATCATGATGTAGAAGAAGAAGTTCAGGATCACGCCCATGGCCACCAGACGGCCGAACTGGCTGCGGGCGCTCATCGCCGTCTGCACGCCGTAGAAGATCACCACCGCGAACAGGATCAGCAGCGCCAGGGCGCCGACAAAGCCGAATTCCTCGCAGAAGCTGGTCCAGATGAAATCGGTCTGCTTTTCGGGGAGAAAGTTCAGCCGGCTCTGGGTGCCTTCCAGGAAGCCCTTGCCCGCCACCCCGCCCGAGCCGATGGCGATCTTGGCCTGGGTGATGTTCCAGCCCTTGCCCAGCGCGTCAGACGCCGGATCGAGGAACGTCTCCACCCGCGCCTTCTGATAGTCGTGCAGCACGAATTGCCAGGCCAGCGGTATGGCCGCCGCAATGGCGCCCAGGGTGGGGCCGATCCACCACCAGGACAGGCCCGCCAGGAACAGCAGGGCGCAGCCATCCATCAGGATGATCAGGGTGGTGCCCAGGTTGGGCTGCAGGAAGACGAAGATGGCCGGAATGCCGATCATGGCCAGCCCGATCGCCAGCGGCGCCGGCTTGGAGACATCCTCGATGCTCTTGCCATGGAGGAAGCGCGCCAGCGCCAGCACCAGCGCGATCTTCATCAGCTCCGACGGCTGCAATTCCATCGGCCCGACGGAAATCCAGCGCTGCGCGCCCATGCCCATATGGCCGATGATCTCCACCGCCACCAAGAGCAGCAGGGCGACGCCATAGGCCGGATAGGCCAGGCTCATCCACACCCGGATATCGATCATCGCCGCCAGCAGCAGCACGATCAGGCCCAGGATGAAGTGGCCGAGCTGGCGCAGTGCCCAGGGATGGAAATTCCCGCCCGCGACGGAATAGAGCATGGCGATGCCGGCAATGCCGATCAGGGCGATCAGCAGCACCAGCCCCCAATTCACCTCGAACAGCTTGTCGGCGAAGGACAAGGTGCGCTTGGCGGCGGCATAGGGACGAAGCGCCATCAGCCCCCCGCTTTCGGCAAGGGTGGGGCGGCCTGGGTCTGCTTTTTTGGCTCCGGCGCCGCGGCGGCGGAGGTCACGGGATAGGCATTGGGCATGCGCGAGGGATCGCGCTGCTGGCAGAACAGCAAGATGTCGCGCGCATTGGCGACATGGGGATGGGCGCCCACCGCGCCATGTTCGATGATGCTGACAATGGCGTATTTGGGATCGATCACCGGCGCATAGCCGATGAACAGCGCATGGTCGCGCATCTTCCATTCCAGGTTTTCGTTGCGGGTCAGGCCGCGGGCGCGCTCTTCCTTGGAATAGACGCGCACCTGGGCGGTGCCGGTCTTGCCCGCCATCTCAAAGCCCGGCTCGGTGATGCGCCAGGAAAAGCCAGTGCCGCCCGGCTCGTTGGTGACCTTGCGCAACCCCTCGCGCACCGTCGCCAGCGCCTCGGGATGGAAATCGAGGTTGGCGGGGGCTTCGCGCGGCTGCAGCCTGCCGCCCACCGAATGGACCATGCGCGGCGACACCACCTTGCCGCTGGCGACACGGGCCGCCATCTGCACCAGTTGCAGCGGCGTCACCGTGACATAGCCCTGGCCGATGCCGACGCTGAGCGTGTCGCCCTGCTGCCAGGCCCATTTGTAGGTTTTCTGCTTCCATTCCCGGCTGGGGATCAGGCCGCCGCGTTCACCCGGCAGTTCGATGCCGGTGGGCGCGCCCAGGCCCAGCTTGCGGGCGGCCGCCTCGATCTTGTCGATGCCCAGGCGCCGCGAGGTCTCGTAGAAAAACACATCGCAGCTGTGCTGGATCGCCCCCAGCACATCCATGGAGCCATGGCCCTTGCGCTGCCAGCAATGGAAGGCATGGCCGCCGAAATTGTATACGCCGCTGCAGCTGACCCGGTAGTCGGGCGTGGCGATGCCCGCCTCCACCGCCGCCAGCGCCACCGCGGTCTTGAAGGTGGAGCCCGGCGGATAGGTGCCGCCCATCACCTTGTTGAGCAGCGGCTTGTGGTCGTTGGTGGTGAGTTCGCGCCATTGCGCGCCGGACAGGCCTGTATTGAACCAGTTGGGATCGAAACCCGGCGTCGACGACAGCGCGATCACATCGCCGTTGTTGACATCCATCACCACGCAGGCGGCGCTTTCATTGCCCAGCTTGGCGTCCGCCAGCTGCTGCACCTGACGGTCTATGGTGAGATAGACATCCTCGCCCGGCTCGCCCGAATCCTTGCCCAGCTCGCGGATGATGCGGCCATAGGCATTGACCTCGACGCGGAAGGCGCCGGCGCGCCCGCGTACCTGCTTGTCGAATTCCTTCTCGATGCCGCGCTTGCCGGTGCGATAGCCCGGCAGGGCGAACAGCGGATCGCTTTCGGCGGCCTTTTCCTCCGGCGAGACCGAGGCGACATAACCGAGGATGTGCACCATCTCCTTGCCGAAGGGATAGTCGCGGGTCTCGCCGACATCGGGCTGCACCCCCGGCAGATAAGGCAGATGCAGGTTGACGCGGGAGAACTCGTCCCAGGTCAGGTTTTCCGCCACCGGCACCGGCACGAATTTCTTGTTGGCGGCGATGTCGCGCATCACCTTTTTCTTCTGCTGGTCGGTGAGCGCGATCACCTTGCCGATCTGCTCCAGCGCATGTTCCACGCCTTCGGCCGCCTGCTCCGACACCAGCAGCACGCGGTAGTTGCGCCGGTTGTTGGCCAGCTCGACTCCGAAACGATCGACAATGCGGCCGCGCGGCGGCGCCAGCAGGCGCTGCGAAACCCGGTTGGCTTCCGCATCCGCCAGATATTCGTCGCCGTCGCGTATCTGGAGCTGGTAGAGGCGGCCCGCCAGCACCGCGAACACGGCCGCCATGCCGCCGCCCATGCCCACCGCACGGCGGGTGAAGGTGGTGTAGCGGCTTTTGTCCTTTTTATCGAACAGCGGCATCAGATATCGCTCCGCGACGCGCCCACCAGGCGGTGGTGGATCATCCCGGCAACATAAACCGTCGGGACATAGAACAACACCGTCATGGCCAGTTCGCTGAGGATCGGCGCCAAAGGCGGGAAGTGCCAGTAAAGCGCCGCGATGGTGAAGTAGGCGGATGCGCAGGTGATGGAAGCGGCGGCGCCGAAGCCGACCACGGCCACCAAGCCGGAAAGCCCGGCAAAGCTGTCACGCTGGCGCGCCACCAGGGCATAGGTCAGGACAAAGGCCAGGGTCCACAGCCCCGGCGGGCCGCCCGAGGCGATGTCCTCGGCAATGCCAATGGTCAGGGCGGCGGCCGGGGTCATCAGGTCGGGCCGCACCAGGCACCAGAAATAGATCGGCACCAGTCCCAGCAGCGGCGGCGGCACCGCCTCGCCCAAGATCGAGACCGGAATATTGGCGATGAACACCCCCAGCAGCCCGCAGAACAGAGGCACGAGGGCGCCGAAAATGCGCAGAGCGGCGGAGCTGCCGGGACGTTCGAGCGCGGCCATGGCTATTCCGCCGTTTCCTCGGACTGCGCGTCAGGCGGCAGCGCCGCCGGCCTGGCCACCACCACCGGCTTGGGCGGCGGCGGCGCTACCGCGACAGGGGACGGGGGCGTGACCATCGGCTTGAGGCCCGCGGCTTCGGCGGGCAATTGCGCGCCCGGCGGCAATGCTTCCGGCGGCTGGGAGAAATTGAGGATCTCGACGTCCTGGCTGGAGGCGGGATCGGCCAAGAGCGCCACGCGCCAGCCGCCGCTGCCATCCTCCACCACCGTGCCGATGGGAAGGCCCGCCGGCAGCAACCCGCCATCGCCGGAACTGACCACCTGGTCGCCGGAATGCAGGGTGGTGAGGCGCGAAACGATATCCAGCACCGGCATCGCCGTATTGTCGCCGGTCATCATCGCCTGGATATTGCCGCTGCCGCCGGCCGCCGAGGCGATGGTGACGGGAATGCGGCTGTTGAGGTCGGTCAGCAGGATCACCCAGCTGGTGCGCTGGCCGGTCAGGTAAATCCGCCCGATCATGCCGCGCGCATCCAACACCGCCTGGCCCGGCATCGCCTTATGCTGCTTGCCCGCGTCCAACACCATGGTCTGCAGGAACGGACGGCTGGCCCGGCCGATCACCTGCGCCAGCACGGCATTGAGCTTGGGATCGGGCACGGCATGCAGCAGGGTCTGGTAACGCGACACCCGCGTCTGCAGCACGGTCGCCACATTGCGCCACTGGCGCAGGCGGGCATTCTCTTCCTTGAGTTTCAGATTCTGCTCATAGACCGAGAAGATTTCGGTGATGGAGCCGACAAAGCGGTCGAAGCCCTGGACCGGAGCGCGCACTTTTACCAGGACGGGCGCCATCCAGTCGGTGACGCGGGCCCGCGCCTGGTCGAACAGGCCGGACTGCGCCTTGCCCAGCAGCACCAGCACGATCGCCAGCGCGATGACAATGACCAGCGGCAGCTGGGCATTGCTTTTGCGGGCGATCTTCCGGGCGTTTGCCATGTGCTGACGCGGCCCTTCGCCCGCGTGTCTTTAGAAGGCGCTGGACAGGATGTGCCGCATGCCCTTGGTGTTTTCCAGAACCCGGCCCGTGCCAAGCGCGACGCAGGACAAGGGATCGTCGGCGATGGAAACCGGAAGGCCGGTCTCATCGCGCAGCACCTGGTCAAGATTGGCCAGCAGCGAGCCGCCACCGGTCAGGACAATGCCCTTGTCCACGATGTCGGCCGCCAGTTCGGGTGGGGTGGCTTCGAGGGCCACCTTCACCGCTTCCACGATCGCGCCCACCGGTTCGGCCAGGGCTTCGGCGATGTGGCGCTGGGTGATGGTGATTTCCTTCGGGACCCCGTTCAGCAGGTCGCGGCCCTTGATCTCCATGGTCACGCCATTGCCGTCCATCGGCAAGGCAGCGGAGCCGATTTCCTTCTTGATGCGCTCGGAAGAGGCTTCGCCGATCAAGAGGTTTTGGTGGCGGCGGATATAGGCGATGATGGCTTCGTCCATCTTGTCGCCGCCCACGCGCACGCTGCGCGAATAGACGATACCGCCAAGGCTGAGCACGGCCACTTCGGTGGTGCCGCCGCCGATGTCGACGACCATCGAGCCGGTGGGCTCAGACACGGGCAGGCCCGCGCCGATGGCGGCCGCCATGGGCTCCTCGATCAGGAACACGCGGCGGGCGCCGGCCGACAAAGCCGATTCCTGGATGGCGCGGCGCTCGACGGCGGTGGAGCCGGACGGCACGCAGACGATGATCATGGGATTGGCGAAGGAGCGGCGGTTATGCACCTTGCGGATGAAGTGCTTGATCATCTCCTCGGCGACTTCGAAGTCGGCGATGACGCCATCGCGCATCGGGCGGATGGCTTCGATGTTGCCGGGGGTGCGGCCCAGCATCATCTTGGCGTCATTGCCGACGGCGCAGACGGATTTCTTGCCGCCGCGGGTGGTGATGGTCGCCACCACCGACGGCTCGTTGAGGACGATGCCGCGCCCTTTGACATAGACCAGCGTATTCGCCGTCCCAAGA
The DNA here is from genome assembly GCA_947482125.1 of Alphaproteobacteria bacterium. GTDB lineage: Bacteria > Pseudomonadota > Alphaproteobacteria > Micropepsales > Micropepsaceae > Rhizomicrobium. The sequence continues at coordinate 2,699 of CANKIV010000068.1, read as the reverse complement.
TCGATGGCCATGTCGCTCGAAAGCGCGCCAAGAAGATTGCCGAACATGCTTGAATCCTGTCCCTAAACCTGAAAACCAAAGCAGCGCCGTTTTCCGCCTAAACGGCCCCGGAGCGCCTTTCCCGGGGCCGCGCATTCTAGCGATTTCTTATCTCGCGACCGTTAACGCCTCGGGGACGTGTTTCTCCCGCTTGACCAGCAAATTGTTCAGTGCGTTCACATAGGCATAGGCGGCCGCCACCATGGTGTCGGTATCCGAGGCCTTGCCGGTCACCGTGCGCCCATTTTCCTCCAGACGCACGCTTACTGTGGCCTGGGCGTCGGTACCCTCGGTCACGGCGTTGATCTGGAACAGCTGCAGAGTGGCGGTGTGGGGATAGGCCTCGCGGATGGCCATGAAAATGGCATCCACCGGCCCGTCCCCGCTGGTTGTGACGCTTTTGACCGTTCCGAAGGCTTCCAGGGTCAGGGAGGCCACCGGGATGATGCCGGTGCCCGATTCCACCCGGAGCGCCTTGATCGAGATGGCGTCATGGCCGCGGACGATCTCGTCATCCACCAGGGCGGCGATATCCTCGTCAAAGACGTGCTTTTTCTTGTCGGCCAGGTCCTTGAAGCGCTTGAAAGCCTCCTCAAAGGCCTCGGTTTCCAGGGTGTAGCCCATGGCTTCCAGCTTGTCCTTGAAGGCATGGCGCCCCGACAGCTTGCCCAGCATCAGCGAGGTGGCGTTCACCCCGACATCCTCGGGCCGCATGATTTCGTAGGTTTCCACGTTCTTCAGCATGCCGTCCTGGTGGATGCCGGACTCATGGCTGAAGGCGTTCTTGCCCACGATGGCCTTGTTGTACTGGACCGGAAAGCCGGTGACGTTGCTCACCAGTTTCGAGGCGCGGTTCAGCATGGTGGTGTTGATGCCGGTGGTGAAGGGCATGATGTCCCGCCTCACCTTCAACGCCATCACCACCTCTTCCAGCGCGGCATTGCCGGCGCGCTCGCCGATGCCGTTGATGGTGCATTCCACCTGGCGCGCGCCCGCCAGCACGCCGGCCAGGGAGTTCGCCACCGCCAGGCCCAGATCGTTATGGACATGGGTGGAGAAGATCACCTTGTCGGCATTGGGCACGCGATTGCGCAGCATGGTGATGATGTCGAAATATTCCTGCGGCGTGGAATAGCCCACCGTGTCGGGCACGTTGATCACCGTGGCGCCGGCATTGATGGCGACATCAACGCAGCGGCACAGGAAGTCCGGCACCGTGCGGGTGGCGTCTTCGCCCGACCATTCCACTTCGTCGGTGAAGTTGCGCGCGCGCGTCACCGACGCGCCGATCGCTTCCAGCACGGCGTTCTCGCCCATGTTCAGCTTGTGCTTCATATGGACGGGGCTGGTGGAAATAAACGTGTGAATCCGGGGCCTAAATGCGCCTTTCAGCGCTTCGCCGGCACGGTCGATATCCTTGAATCCGGCGCGGGAGAGACCGCAGACGCTGGCGCGCTTGACCAGCTTGCTGACTTCCTGCACGGCGCGAAAATCGCCCTGCGACGAAATCGGGAAGCCGGCTTCGATAACATCAACGCCCATTTCATCCAGCAGTTCGGCGATCTGCATTTTTTCTTCGTGACTCATCGCAGCACCCGGCGACTGCTCGCCGTCGCGCAGGGTGGTGTCGAAAATCAGGATCGGGGTCGTGTCGGTATTCGTGGTGGCCATGACAAAAGTCCTTCTGTTCGCCGCAGACGCGGCTTCGATTCTCCTGTTGCGTTGATCCCCTAAACACCATGCGCGCGACCATTCGCGCAGCATGAGCGCCTAGGGGCAGCTAAGAAGAAGAAGCGTGTGCGAAGAACCGAGGGAAGGACGGGGCTGATTGTGGGCGCGTGCAAAAGCGTGAGGGAAGATTTCCCCCTTCGCAATTTTGCTCGTCACGCCTTGCGTCATTGACCTGTCGCCGTTCCGCCCGTGAAATTACTTGATACGCGCGCGCCGTGGCTAAGCAGCGGATAATCCACCGTTTTTTCCCGTGCGCGTGGCTGGTTTTACGCTGATTTCGGGCGGTGGCGCAAGTGCAACAGGTGCGGGGCCGCCAGGACGCAGGTGTACCCGGAGCACAGAATTGACAGTGTAAACAATATCTTGGGCAGCAGGCGCATTGCTGTTCCTCTTCGCGCCCCTTTGTCCAACCGCTTCAAAGAGGTTGCGTGGGTCCTCGAACGCGCCTATCGGGGCGAAGGAAAACCCGTCTCAACCCACCCGCCCTTCGAGGCCCGCCGGACATGAAAATCCTGCCGCCTGTCTCGATCGAAGCACGCCGCCTGCTGCCCAGCCGCTGGGATCTGCTGGCGGCGATTTTGGTGCTGGCCTTCATCATCGCCTTTGCCGATGTCAGCCGCTTCCTGGTCCAGCCCTTGTCGGTGGTCAGCGGCGACCAGCTCAGCCTGTCGCCGGCCATGCTGCCCGGCTATGCCCTGCGCACGGCGCTGCGGATGCTGATCGCCATGGCCGTGTCGCTGGCCTTCACCTTCACCTATGCCACCTGGGCGGCGAAAAATGCCCGCGCCGGAACCCTGCTGGTGCCGCTGCTGGACATCCTGCAGTCGGTGCCGATCCTGTCTTTCCTGTCGGTCACCATCGTCTGGTTCCTGTCGCTGACGCCGGGGCGGGTATTCGGCGCCGAGCTGGCCTGCGTTTTCACCATCTTC
>CANKIV010000067.1 GCA_947482125.1 Alphaproteobacteria bacterium | reverse complement strand
TTGGCCATCGCGGGCCTCATCATCACCAAAATGCCAGTCAACCTTGCCACCAATGGCAGCGGCGAACGTTCCCCTGGCAACTGAAAGTGCCGGTAACTGGAAGCCGCGAACTTGCTTCCCGAGGGGTGAGGTTGTGCGGTCCCGCCGCGCATCAGGACATAGCTTCTGCAACGATGCGTGGATGTCCTGTTCCTGCAAGGTTTGGAATTGCCTGACTGACTTGTGGAAGTTCTGGCAGCCCGCACGTAGGTCAGATGTGCTGATGAAGCACGGCTGGTCCCATGCCTTAGTAAACCCACTGGGGTCGCCCAGGTAGAAATCACCGGCCTGAAGGACTTCGTGCCAGTAGCGGTCAAACCCTTGGAGGGACTTCAGCTTCTGCTTTGTGTGCTCGGCTGTTTTGGGGCGCTCTCTTACATTAAAGCCACTTAGGTCTAGCGCCAGCAGGTCGTGGACCATCGCCGAGATTACCGCTGGATCGTCAAGTGCCGCGTGCAGTGCGGCGAAGTAGACGAGGTCTTCTTGGTGCTTGTCTGATACCCGGAAGAATACGAAGCGCCGGTCGTCTGCTTCAACGTTGGCAAAGTGCTCATGGTTGCTGGCTGCGACAAAGCGATGGAAAGACTCAATACTGCGGCGGGGCTGGTATTTCTGCTCGATGGTAATGGGACTGTCGGTCACTAGGGACTTCAGCCTGTCGCGAGCTTTCCGGTCACCTGCGAACAGGGCTTCATCCATGCAAATAACGTAGTTGCGTTCAAGGGCGGCATTGAACTGGCCGACCACGTGGTCCACGTCAGACACTTGAAGCGTGGTTCTGGGCCATAGCCGCCGCAGCAAAACGAAAAAGGTGCCCTTGCCGGTTCCTTGGCCGCCAAGAAAAACCAGCATAACGCCGGGCTTCTCCTCAGGCCGCTGGAGCATGTGGGCAAGGTAGCGCAGCAGATAGTCAAATAGGGCGCGGTTTCCGTCGCAGAGAACGACGAGGAGGAAAAGCCGGATAATCGACCAGTCACCCTGTGCGGGCACCACGGGGCACGGCACCCAGTAGTTCAAGGTTGTAGCTGGCTGAGACAAGGGGCTGAACGCGACGGCGTCGTAAACGTGCGTTGCCGGACTGACCCAAAAATTGTCGATTACCTGCTTCGGCTTGGACGGTGCAGCCAACGTCTCAAGAAACCGTGCCATCAACTTAGTGGCATCGGCTGCTTTGTAGAAGTCCACATGACCAGACTGGCGTCCCGAAAGTACTTCAGCAATCTGCTGCCGGTCAGCGACCCGAAGTTCCCCGGACAATTTCACCAAGCAGTACGCTTTTTGAAGTTCGTGAAGAGGGTCGATCAGTGGGATGACTTTAGTTTGGCTACCCATCCCATCCGCCTAGCCTTGCATGGTGGATGATAGTCCCCAAAGTAGGTGTCTTGGTTACATCGTAGTCGACGACTAGCTGATTGAAGTGAGCCTCTTCATAGCGGTGGGGCGCAGTTTGACACCACTGCTTTGCGATATCTTCTGCGTCATGCCATCCAAGACTGAGGTGCGCCCAGACTATGTCGCAGTACAAGTCGTAATCACAATCTGCCGATATGTACGAAGTCGCTTGGGCTAGAACGGCCCGTTGACGCGGTGAGTCAGGTATGGATTTAAACGCGGCGAGTAATGGCGATTGAACCTTTACCGGCTTCTTGGTAGCCCGTGCTGATAGTTCATCTCGCCATATAGAAAAAACCTCGGCTGGAATTTCAGGTATGTCGCTCCAGTGTCCTTTGCCACCCCATCTATATGGTTGGCCTGTTTCTGGATGGATCGAAGGCGGTAAAACATCTTGTACCGTCAGGCCAGTGGCAGTGGCACACCTGAACTCAAGAATTGTATGTCGCGGTGTGCCGCCAGAAATCTTGATGCTTTCAAGAGGCGGGCAGCCTTCGGGCAGCCGGTAGACAAGCTTTGCCCTGTTTGGCTTCCCCGAAACGATTTGTACTGCGCCGTCAGCATTCAATAGATCGTCGAGACTAATGCCCCGCACTTGCAGCCAAGGCGCTGCCAAGAGTGCGTCGTCTACATCGAGCGACATAGTTATGGGTCTGCAATAGGCGTGGGCAAGCCCGACATTGCCAGTCAGCGTTTCGGCCTGTTTGGGGTCTGTGACGGCGTTTACCTGTTTATTCCACCCTATCGTGACGGGCCCTTTTTCTCCGCGCCGCATGCCCACCAAGGCCAAGCCGGTCTCCAAGTATTCTTTGATTTGGTGGGTCATGTTTTCTTCTCGGATCTACAGTCTGTGCGCTTTACCTTTATTGGAGCCTTAGCGTCGGGACGTGAGGAAGACACTGAAATTTCAGGGCTTTCTTTGCGTAAGGGGTAATGCGCGTCCTCGCAGCCGCCTTTTATCAGCGGCGCTTCATCAAGCCTGGCCTGAGCCACAGCGATTAGGTCTTCTGTTAGGGTTACGGCTCTTCCATTGAATAGCCGCCACTTGAGGGGCCATCGTTCCAAGGTTCGGGCCGAGATAGGGCCAAGTCTTTCGGTGATAATCTTCGCCCCTTGTTTGCGGTCTACCCAGATCGGCAGAATCCCGGTCGGAGGGGCTAGCGGTGCATTTGTCGTCATTAAGGGCCTTTCGTGAACTACGAAGGCCACGCTCGACATCTACCTCCTCACAAACAATCGGGCGAAAGTGAGGAGATAAGCCTCTGAAATCATATCTTTTTTGTTAAAGCCTTTTCCCAACTCTCTAACAGGCCTGGGTCGATTTGACGGGGCGAGCCTTGTTGGTTTTCGGACCAAAGCCACCCTTGTTCCTGCGCGGCGGCGGCTACTTCGAGGCGAGCTTTTCTTTTGTGGCTCTTCACCTTCTGCCGTTTATACTTCGCATCCAACGCATAAACTGCCGCCAGCAAAGACCGTTTGAGCAAAATGTCGCCAGCGCCATGCGACCGGCCCGCAGGTAGAACGGTTTCAGGAAAATGCAATTGTGGTGCGCGCACGCCACTTTTGATATCCTCTAGTGCAGCTACTAGATGTCCGACTATTTCAGAAGCCGGGGATTGAATGAGTATCGGCAACCCATCCAGCGTGCCTTCGGAAGTGTTGTCCATAAGCTTACTGATTATGGGCTGTAACGTCCGCATGACTTCTATCGCGTCTTCTAATTTCCATGCGCCCGGCGGCGAGCTTGATAGCCTAAGCTTCTCTAAGTTAAGCCGCAGCTCGCGCACGATATCCAAAGTGTCATCCGCTTCTGCCGTATTGGCTAGCTTGTCAGGATAGCTCTTGTCAGACATGCTTGTGATTGCGTAACGGGATTACTTTTCGAGGGTTGGGCCCGCCGTTAATTATCCCATCAAGGATATTGTTCCACGCCTTCATGGCCTCAACCTGCTCAGGCCAGCGCTGAGCACGCTGATACGTACCCAATACACCGCTCCGCGTCGCCGATTGCCTGTGGTTAAGGATGGCATCTGCCACTGTTTCGGAAACACCGCGTTCACCTAATGTCGTTGCAAAAGAGCGGCGAAAGTCATGGAAACGCCAATGACCCAAGTCTAGGGCAGCCTCTTCAAGCCTGTCTTTTATGTCACCGAAGGTCTGTAGCGACTTCCCCGCCCGTGGTGACGGGAATACGAGGCCGCTTGTGGGCTTCCCCGCTGTGTCATGGCGGCGGGTGAGAATATGCAGAGCCAGAGGGGGGAGGTAAATTCGGTGGGCGTCGCGATTTTTGGTAAGTTGTCCTGGCTGAGACCAAATGCCTATATCCAATTCTAAGTGCGACCAATCTAAAGTGGCAGCTTCACCACGGCGGCAGGGCACGGCGATGAGAAACTGCACGTAATCGCGGTGAACTGGCTCTAGCTTCTGGGCTAGATCGGCTGCTTTCCATAGTTGTGCCAACTGGCTAAGGCTCAGGAAGTGCTCACGGGCAGCGACTGGGCGGGGGCGTCGGGCTTTGGGAACTAACAGGCATGGGTTGGTATTAACCAAGCCTTCGTCCTGCGCCCAATCGAAAAACCGGGAGAGTGCACCGTAATAATGCCGGGCAGTTGCCGCATGACTTCCACAGGCCCGTAGCATGCCCCGAAGGTCAGTGGCCGTAATATCATCCGCTGCCCTGTCGCCCGCCTTCATCATGGTGATGGCAGCTTTGACATAAGCCAGATCGTGGGCCGCATGGCGTCCTGATATCGTGCCATTGCCCCGTAGCTTAGGTCTGGTGGGCAGTGCCTTGGTATATTGCTCAAGAAGGCGTTCTAGAGTGCGTCCACGGCGTTGGGCACTGGCCGTGATCTGCGCCTTACGCTCGGCCGCGGGGTCCCTGCCAGCCTTGGCTTGCCCTTTATGCCTATTTGCCTCGGCGCGGGCTTCATCTGGCGAATGGGTCGAGGGGCTACCGATAGTGATTGAGCGTGAGTGAAACCGCTTGCCCGTAGCCGGATCTAGACCACGCGGCTTGTAATCGAACCGCCACGCCATGCTGGAGGTATTTATGACAAGCGCTAAACCTCGGCATTCAAGGTCTGACAGTACCAAGCGCTCGTTCTTGGCCCGCTGACGCCACGCGGCTTCCACCTTTGCCCTAGTGATTTTAACCGGGCCTTCCCGCAATACCCGCACCGCCAGTCTCCATGGTCACATCAAACAAACCGGACATTGACCGGACAAGTGGGGCGGGGGCAAGCGGAATGTGACGGGGGCCAGCGGAACCAGAACTGCCAGAAAATGCCTATTATACTGGTACTATAGTAGGTGTAAGGCAGAACTGCAGGAATAGGATGGGGGGCATAAAAAACAACACGAGGACTCTTAATCAGCTTGTCGTAGGTTCGATCCCTACATCACCCACCACTTTCCCCCCTGAAATCAGTGCCTTACAGTGCCAGCCATGAAGCAGGTTTTGATTACAGGTGGCGCAAGGGGCATTGGCTTTGGGATAGCCCAGGCCATGCTGGGCGCAGGCTATGGCGTGACCGTCACCGGACTCACCGCCGAAGAAGTCGCTGCGGTTCCCGCGCATCCCAATCTCAAGGCTGTCACCCTGGACGTCACCAGCGATGCGCAGGTGGAGGCTTGTGTGGGGTCCCTGACGCGGCTGGACGCGCTGGTGAACTGCGCCGGGATGGTTCTGCGCGACGGCAAGGAATTCACGCTGCCCGGTTTCCAGAAGGTGATCGACGTCAATCTCACCGGCACCATGCGCATGTGCCTGGCGGCCAAGCCGTTGCTGGACAGGCAGGGCGGGGCGATCGTCAATATTGCATCCGTCTGGTCCTTCCTGGGCGGGCCCCTGGTGCCGGCCTACACCGCCTCCAAGGGCGGCGTGGCGCAGCTGACCAAGTCGCTGGCGGTGGCCTGGGCCCCGGCCATACGGGTCAATGCCATCGCGCCGGGCTGGATCGAAACCGATCTCACCAAACCCGCCCAGGCGGACAAGGTCCGTTCCGACGCCATCATCGCCCGCACCCCGTTCGGGCGCTGGGGCAAGCCCGATGACATTGGCGGCGCGGCGGTGTTTCTGTGTTCGGATGCCGCCGGGTTCATCACCGGCACGGTGCTGCCGGTGGACGGCGGCTATATCGCGAAGTAGCAAGGAGCCCCGGCGGCGAATGCCGCCCAAGGAGAGAGCATGGCCCAGGACAATTCCCGCATTCCCTATCGCCATCCCCAGCCCAAAGAGTCACCGCCCGAACTGGTGATCCCCTCGGCGATCCCCGAGGATGACCGCATCTGGGTGCCGCAGGCCGAAAATGTCTGGTTCCGTCCCTTATGCCTGTGCGCCTCGCGCGGCTACTGGATGAACCTGCTCAAGGTGCGCAAGTCCGGCGTGCTGTCGCGCCACCGCCATCCCCAGCCGGTGCATGGCTACGTCATCAAGGGCCGCTGGCGCTATCTGGAGCACGACTGGGAAGCGCGCGAAGGCGGCTATGTCTATGAGGCGCCGGGCGAGACCCACACGCTGGTGGTGGACGAGGGCGTGGAAGAGATGATCACCCTGTTCCAGGTCAATGGCGTGATGCTCTATGTCGATCCCGACGGCGCGGTGCTGGGCTATGAAGACGTCTTCACCAAGATCGATCTCTGCCGCGCCCATTACATCAAGGTCGGGCTGGGTGCGGATTACGTGGATCAGTTTATCCGATAAGCCGTAGCGGCTTGCCGCGGAGGCGCACTTAAAAAGCCGGGACTGCGAAATGCGCCGGCGCTTCGCCGCGCCGTTGCCGCGCCGTCATTTCCGCATAGGCCGCTTCCATGTGGCGGGCAAAGCGGGCGGTGTCGAACAGCGGCGTGGCCAGGCGGTTTGCGGCCAGCTTGTGCTTGAGCGCGGCCAGTTGTTCGGGATGCTGGGCCAGGCGCACCGCCAGGGCTTCGGCATCGGCAATATTTTCGCAAATCAGTTCCGGCAGCCCCATCGCCGTCAGCAGGCTGGCCGCGACCCGTCCCGGCCAGGCGGTGCCGCGGCAGGTCACGATGGGCACGCCCGCCCACAACACGTCGGCGGCGGTCGTGTGGGCATTGTAGGGCAGATTGTCCAGCGACAGGTCCGCCAGAGTCAGCCGCGCCAGATGCTGCGCGGACGATACCATCGGCGCGAAGATCAGCCGTTCTTCCGCCACACCGGCGGCCCGCGCCTCGCGGCGCAGGTTGACGGCGAACCCAGGATTGTTGCCGGCCAGCAGCCACAAGACGCTGCCCGGGACCTGGTTCAGAATCCGCATCCATGACGCGAAGGTCGTGGGGGTCAGCTTGTAGCCATTGTTGAAATTGCAGAAGACGAACGCATCCTGGGGCAGGCCGCATTCGGCGCGGCTGGGCGTCTGGTCCGCGATGGCGCGCCGGGAGTCGTTCACCCAATAGGTTTTGGGCAGCCAGACCACCTGCTCGTCGTAAAATTCGCGTTCGTTTTCCGGAATGACGATGCGGTCGGCGATGATGTAGTCGATATAGGCAAGGCCCAGGGTGGCGGGAAATCCCATATAGCTGACCTGCACAGGGGCGGGGCGATGCGCGAAGATGCCCAGCCGCTCGGCGCCGAAATAGCCGTTCAGGGTCACCAGTATGTCGATGCCCTCGCGGCGGATGCGCTCGGCCGCCGCAGCGTCGGACAAGGGCGCGATGTCGATGAAGCGTTCGAAGGCGGCGAGCGCACGGCCGCGGATGTCGTCATTGCGGACATCGCCGGTGTTGAAGGCGAAAAGCTCGAACCGGTCCTTGTCATGCTGTTCGTACAGGCCCGCCATCAGCAGCCCCACCGCCTGTTCGCGGAAATCGCCCGAGACATAGCCGATGCGGATCTTGTCGCGGCGCCCTGCGGCATGTGGCTGGAAGGGTTGGGCCGGGTAGCGGCTCTGGCCGTACAGGCGCGAACAGGCCTGGCTGTCGGCCGGGCGTTCCATGATGGCCTGATAGGCAAAGGGATGAATGACCAGTTGCCCGGCGCGGACCCCTTGGTGGACCAAGGCGACCTCGCGGTCGAACTCCTCCCAGTCGGCGGCGAACATCTTCAGATGCAGCAGGCTGCCGCGCAACAGGGTGCGGCCGGGCTCGATGGCGAGCGCCTTTTCCAGATCGGCGACGGCAGCGCCATGGTCCAGCCGCTCGCTCCAGAAGAGGTCGCCGCGGTTCTGCAGGGCGTCCGCGAAGTCCGGCGCCAGCGCGATGGCCTGGTTGAAACTGTCCAGCGCTTCGTCGATCCGTCGCAGGTTGCGCAGCAAGCTGCCGCGCCCGTTCCAGGCATCGGGGTTGCGCGGATCGGCCACCAGCACCGCTTCATAGTCCGCCAGCGCCGCCGCATCGCGGCCCAGTGCCTTCAGCGCCGCGCCCCGGCCGATCAGCGCCGCCGGCTCGCCGGGATGGGCCGTCACGAGGCGGTCGAAGGTGGCGGCGGCTTGCGCGAACCGGCCCTGGCCGTGCAGGGCCAGGCCGTAATGCATCAGCGCGGCGGGATCGTTTGGATTGAGCGCCAGTGCGCGGCCCAGCAGGTCCACCGCTTCGCCGCTGTCGCCCTGCTGCAGCCGCAGCATGCCCAGCAGATAGAGCGCGGGAAAGACGCGGGCGTCGTGGCCGAGAATCTGGCGGTACAGCGCTTCCGCCTCGGCAAGGCGGCCCTGCTGGTGAAGTGCGGTGGCCTGCCGGCCCAGGGCGTGAAGGTCCATCGTCAGCCCGCCTTCACGGCAAACGCCTGCGGCGGCTGTCCCGCCAGCCAGCGCCGCCACATCTCTTCATAGGCGGCTTCGATGCGGTGGCGCAGCAGGTCGGTGTTGAACAGTTCGCATGTGGCGCGGTTCCGGTGGAGCCGGGCGCGCAATTCCTTCAGCATCCTGTCATCACTGGCCAGCGTCACCGCCAGTGCTTCATAGTCGGCCTGGCTTTCGGTCACCAGTTCGGGCAGTCCCGCCGCCAGCAGCGCGCTGGTTGCGACACGCCCGGCAAAGGCGCTGCCGCGCCGCGTCAGCAATGGCACACCGGCCCACAAGGAGTCGCTGGCGGTGGTGTGGGCATTGTAGGGCAGGCTGTCGAGGAACAGGTCGGCCAGACCCAGCCGCGCCAGATGATCGGCATAGGCCTGATCGGGGGCGAAAAGAATGCGGTGGCCGCTCACGCCCTGCTTTTGCGCCGCGGCGCGAATATTCTGCGCGAAGGGCGCCGGGCTTTCCAGCAGCCAGAGCACGCTGCCATCCACCTGTTTGAGAATCCTTATCCAGCCCGCGAAGGTCTCGGGCGCCAGCTTGTAGGCATTGTTGAAATTGCAGAAGACGAAGCCGGTATCCGGCAACCCGGCTTCGGCGCGGCTGGGCATGACGGCGATGGTGCGGCCCCTATTGTCATTGGCCTGATAGCAGCCGGGCAGGGTGACAACCTTTTCGTCATAGAAACGCTGTTCATCGCCCGGGATCACCACCGCGTCGGCGATGATGTAGTCCATATAGGGTGCGCCCAGGGTGGCGGGGAAACCCAGATAATTGACCTGGATCGGCGCGGGACGGCGCGCGAACACGCCCATGCGCGGACTGCCGAAATAGCCGTTCAGATTGACCAGGATGTCGGTTTGCGCAGCGCGAATGTTCGCCGCCGCGTCTTCATCCGACATAGTGGAAATATCGATCCATTGGTCGAAGCTCTTTTCTAGCCGTGTCCGCATGGGGCTGCTGTCATTGTATCCATTGTCGACAGCGACAAGCTCGAAGCGTTCGCGGTCATGGGCGTCATACAATCCGGCCATCAGAATCTGCGTCGCCTGCTGGCGAAATTCGCCGGACACATAACCCAGGCGGATTTTCCGGGCGTGTTTGCGCGCCGATGGATCGTGCGGCGGTGTTTGCACTTCCAGATACATGTCCCGCGCCCAGATGCGCGAACAGGTCTGCAGGTCCTCGGGACTGTCCGATACCGCCTGGAACAGGAAGGGCCGCGCCACCCGCTTGCCGCCCTGCACGCCGGCCTCGAGGGCCGCCTTGCGGGCTTCATAGTCGGTCCAGTCTGCCCCCTGCATCTTCAGGTGCAGGATTTCGCCTTCCGCATAGGGATGGCCGGGATCCAGCCGCAGCGCCTGCTCCAGATCGGCCAGCGCCGCGGCATGGTCATTCTTCTGTGTCCAGCGGACATAGCCGCGATTGTTAAGCGCCTCGGCATAGCCGGGGTGGATATCGATGGCCTGACCATAGCTTTCCACCGCCTCATCGAAACGCTTCAGGTCGCGCAGGACGTTGCCGCGGCTGTTCCAGGCGATCGCGTTGCGGGGCGTGAGAGCCAGTACGCGGTCGAAACTGGCCAGGGCCTCCTCAAAGCGTGCCAGGTCGCGCAGTGCCAGGCCGCGATTGCCCCAGGCTTGCGCGGATTGCGGCTCCAGCGCCAGGGCGCGTTCAAAGCTGTCCAGGGCCTCGGCCGGGCGCTTCAAGTTCCACAGCGCCACGCCGCGATTGGTGAACAGTTTGGCGTCCTGGACGCCCGTGGCCATCACGCTGTCGAAGGCCGCCAGGGCATCGCCCGCGCGCTGGAGCTGCAGCAGCGCCAGGCCGAGATTGTACCGGGCGCCGGCATTGTCCGGGGAAATCCGCAGCGCCTCGCCCAGAAAGTCCGCCGCTTCGCTGCTGCGGCCCTGCTGCAGCCGGAGCAGGCCCATATAGTAACGCGGCCCGAACAGTTCCGGGTCGGCATCGCGTATCTGCAGATACAGCTTTTCAGCCCCCGCCAAATCGCCCTGCTGGTGGATGCGGACGGCCTGCTCAGCCAGGGCTTTGAGGTCCATTCTGCGGGTCTCAGTCCGGCTTTACGGCAAAGGCCTGTGGCGGCTCGCCGGCGAGCCAGCGCTGCCACATCTGCGCATAGGCGGCTTCCATGTGGCGCGTGAAGCGGGCGGTGTCGAACAATTCGCCCTTGTCGCGCTTCGTCTTCACCTTGTCGCGCAAACTCCTGAGCAGCTTGGCGTCACCCGCCAGCTTGACCGCCAGCGCTTCATAATCGGCCTGGCTTTCGGTCACCAGTTCGGGCAGCCCCGCATTCAGGAGGAGGCTGGCGGCGACCCGGCCGACAAAGGTGCCGCCGCGCCGTGTCAGCACCGGCACATCGGCCCACAGGGCGTCGCCGGCGGTGGTGTGGCCATTGTAGGGCAGGCTGTCGAGGAACAGGCCGGCCAGTCCGACCCGCGCCAGATGCTCCGCCGGCGGCTTGTTGGGAGCAAAGAGAATACGTTCCCCCGCCACGCCGTGTTTTTGCGCGGTGGCGCGAAGATTGTCGGCAAACGGCGCCTGGCTTTCCAGCAGCCAGAGC
>CANKIV010000066.1 GCA_947482125.1 Alphaproteobacteria bacterium | reverse complement strand
GCGGCCATTGACGGTGATCTTGCCGCTGCCCGGCTTGATCCAGACGCGGGCAACCGATTCCTTGCGGCGGCCGGTGGCATAGGCGCGGCCCTTGGAGTCGCGCTTGCTGTCGACCTTGGACGGGTCCACGGCTTCGGCCGTCTTGGCCTTGATCAGCGTGGTCTTGAGTTCGGTGAACTTGTTGTCTTCCGCCATGGTCAGGCCGCCTTCGTCTTGTACTGAGTGTTCTTGGGGTTCATCTTGGCAACGTCCAGCGGCTCGGCCTGCTGGGCTTCGTGCGGATGCGCAGACCCGGCATAGACGCGCAGGTTGGACATCTGGCGGCGGCCCAACGGACCGCGCGGGACCATGCGTTCAACGGCCTTCTCCAGGATGCGCTCCGGGAACTTGCCGGCCATGATGGCGCCAGCGGTGCGTTCCTTGATGCCGCCGATATAGCCGGTGTGGTGGTAGTACACCTTCTTCTTCAGCTTGTTGCCGGTCAGCACGACCTTGGCCGCGTTGATCACGATGATGTTATCACCGCAATCCATGTGGGGGGTGTAGGTCACCTTGTGCTTGCCGCGCAGGCGCATGGCGATGATCGAAGCCAGACGGCCCACGACCAGCCCTTCGGCGTCGATCAGGATCCACTTCTTTTCGATCTCGGAGGCTTTCGCCGAGTAGGTTTTCATGGCTCTTTCCTTTGGTCGCTCCCGCTCGCGCGGACGTTCCATATTCCGTTGAATTGACGGGCGCATATACGGGTCGTGCCCCGCGCGGTCAACATAAATCAAGCAAATCCGGGCATTTAAAGTATGCGGTATTATAATACCGTCACCGAAACCGGAAAGGATCGCTGTCTGCGGGCTTTTTGCCCTTCAAAAGGCCCGGCATCAGCTGGGCGGCGATCATGGCATAGATGGTGCCGTTGCCGCCGAACCCCATCACCGCGAAGCAGCCCGGCATGTCCGGGACCGCGTCGATGATGGGCAGGCCGTCGCTGCTTTCGCCAAAGGCCCCGGCCCAGACATGGGACCATTTCGGCTTCAGGCCTGGCAGCAGCCGCCGGGTCTTCTGCGCCAGCCGACGTGCCTTCATTTCCAATGTCCCGGCGCGGTAGCTGGGGCTGTCCAGGTCGGCATCTTCTCCACCCACGATCAACCGCCCACCCGCGCCGGTGCGCATATAGAGATAGGGCTTGGCCGCTTCCCACACCAGGGTCTGATCCAGCCATGTGGGATAGTCGGCGCCCGGCGCAGTGGCCGCTGCCCAGCTGGAGGTGATCTTCATCACCCGGTCGGGCAGATTCTTCATCACTTCATAGCCGGTGCAGAACACCACCGCCTTGGCCTCGACGAAATGGCCGCCCGCGGCCAGCATCACGCCATGGCGGGTCGCCATCACGTCCGTCACATCGCAGGGCGCGAAAATGCGCGCACCCTGCCCCTTCGCCTTGCGCAGCAAGCCGCGCGCCAGCGCCACCGGATCGGCCACCGCCGCGCCATCGCTCAAGATTGCGCCGGTGCGGTCGATCCCGTAACGGGCGCGCAGTTCGCGCGCCGATAGAAATTCGCACGCAAGGCCGGCACGATTGCGGGCGCGCGCCTCCTTCTCCATGCCGCGGCCGCCCAGTTCGTCGCCCGCCAGATACAGTGCGCTGCGTTCGGAAAGCCCGCAGGCAATTCTTTCGTTGCGGATCCGGCGCATCAGTTCCTGGGTGGATTTATAGGAGCGGCGCCAGGCGCGTGCCGCGCTGGGGTGTCCGATCTGGTCCGCCAGCGCCGTCAGCGGTGTGTCGATCTCGAACTGCAGCATGGCGGTGGAGGCATGGGTACTGCCCGTGGCGGGCGCACGACGGTCCAGCACCACCACCCTGTCATAATGCCGGGACAGGGACTGTGCCATGAAGGCGCCGGAGATGCCCGCGCCCACGATGGCGATATCGCAGGTCAGCGATTCCTTCAGGGCATGGGTGGCCAGTTGCGGATGCGGCGTGTCGCTCCAGACCGAGCGACCTGTGCGCAGGCGTTTTTTGGGCGTGAGTTCGATAAAAGAATGAGCCATGCAAATCGGGAATGTCCTATGTTAGCCGAACGCCCCGTTCTGCTTATTGTTCCGGGCCTGCGAATAAGGGCACCATGACGCCATGAACACCTCCTCCCCCCTGCTGCTGTCGGCCCATACCGGCGGCGTGCTGCGTCTGATCCTCAACCGTCCAGCCGCCCGCAATGCCCTCTCGTCGGAGCTGATGGGTGCCTTGCAGGCGGCTCTGGACGGCGCGGCCCAGGACGATGCCACCCGCGTGATCGTGATCGCCGCCGAAGGCCCGGTCTTTTCCTCCGGCCATGACCTGAAGGAACTGGCCGCGCACCGCGCCGATGGCGACAAGGGCTCGCGCGCCTATGCCGCGCTGTTCACCCAATGCTCGGCGATGATGCAAAGCATCGTGCGCAATCCCAAGCCGGTGATCGCCCAGGTGCAGGGCATCGCCACGGCGGCGGGATGCCAGCTGGTCGCCAGCTGCGACCTGGCGCTGGCCTCGACCTCGGCGCGCTTCGCCACGCCCGGCGTCAATATCGGCCTGTTCTGCTCGACGCCGATGGTGGCGCTGTCGCGCAATGTCGGCCGCAAGGCGGCGATGGAAATGCTGCTGACCGGCGAGATGATCGACGGCGAGGAAGCCCGTCGCATCGGACTGATCAACCGCGTGGTGGCTCCAGAACTGCTGGAAGCCGAAACCATGGCGCTGGCAATGCGCATCGCCGCCAAGCCCCGCGCCACCATCAAGACCGGCAAGGAGGCGTTCTACCGCCAGCTGGAGATGAAGCTGGACGAAGCCTATGCCTATGCCAGCAAGGTGATGACCGAGAACATGCTGGACGCGGAAGCCTGCGAAGGCATCGGGGCGTTTCTTGAGAAACGGAATCCGCAGTGGCCGAACTAGCGCTTCCGCAATATCCCGACGCGCTGATCAAGTCGATCCTGCGCAGCGTCAAGACCATCGCCATGGTGGGGGCGAGCGGCAATGACATCCGCCCCTCCTATTTCGCCATGATGTATCTCCTGAACAAGGGGTACAAAGTCATCCCGGTGAATCCCGGCATGGCGGGCAAGGAAATTCTCGGCCAGCCGGTTTACGCCGCGCTGAAGGATGTGCCTGCGCCCGTGGACATGGTCGACATCTTTCGCGAAGCCAAATACGCGCCCGACATCGCCCGCGAGGCTGTGGCGGAAAAAGACCGGTTGAACCTCAAGGTGCTGTGGATGCAATTGGGCGTGATCAGTCCGGAAGCGGAGAAGATCGCCGCCGATGCCGGCCTGACCGTGGTGATGAACCGCTGCCCCAAGATCGAGCATGGCCGCTTTTCCGGCGAGATCGGCTGGATGGGCATCAACCGCCGCGTCATCGACAACCGCAAGCCCTTGCTGTTCGGCAAGGGCGGCAGCCTGAAGCGGCTTTGACATGCGCAAATTTGCATTTGCTTTCCTGCTGTTGAGCGGCGCCGCTCCATCCCAGGTCCAGGCGCAGACCGCGCCTGTGCATACGCTGGAAGCCGATGAAGCCCGACAGGGCGTGGCCTCCGACGGCACCTATGCCTATGCCATCGACAATTCGCGCATCGGCAAATACGAGCTGAAGACCGGCAAGCGCGTCGCGGGCTGGGAAGGCCCGCGCGAGCTGTTTCCGCACATGAATGCCTGCACCCTGGTGGAACGGCGCTTGCTGTGCGCCGCGTCCAACTTTCCCAAGGTGCCGATGACCAGCGCGATCGAGGTTTTCGATCCCGTCGCGATGAAGCATCTGTCCACCATCTCGCTGGGCATGCTGAATGCCGGATCGCTGACCTGGGTGGATCGCAAGGATGGTTTCTGGTGGGCGGGCTTCGCCAATTATGCCGGCAAGGCCGGCGAGCCGGGGCACGATCATCGCTACACCACCATCCTGAAGCTGGATGACCAGTGGCGGCAGCTCGAAGGCTGGGCCCTGCCCGATGCCGTGCTCGACCGCATGGCGCCGATGAGCAATTCGGGCGGAAGCTGGGGCGATGACGGCCTGCTCTATCTCACCGGCCATGACCGCCCCGAAGTCTATGCCCTGCGCCTGCCCAAGGCCGGTTCGACGCTTGAACTGGTCGCGACCTTGCCCATACCCTTTGAAGGCCAGGCGATTGACTGGGACCCCAAGGCCAGGCGCCTGCTGTGGGGCATCAGCCGCAAGGACCGCAAAGCCATCGCCGTCACCTTGCCGGATGTGGAAACGCCGCCATGAAGTACCGGATCGCCGCGCTTCTTCTTTGCCTGGGCACCTTGGGAGCGGCGGGCGCCGAACGCTTCTACAAGACAAGCGACGCGACCTGTGACGGCTGGCCCCGCGCGCCCATTGGCATGGCGCCGGGCTTTTGCGCCGGGATCGTGGTGGCGCCGCCCGGCGATTTCGCCGCACGCACCATCCGGGTTCCGCGTACCCTGCTAGCGCTGGCGGGCGGCAAGGATTTTCTGGTCAGCGATGTCGGCAAATGGAACGGCACCGGCGGCAAGGTGTTCCGCATCACCGCCGAGCGTGGTCAGCCTGCTGTCATCACGCCCGTGCTCACAGACCTTTACATGCCCCATGGCATGGCGCACGGCCCGGACGGCAAGGTCTATGTCAATGAACAGGGGCGCATCCTGCGCTTCGATCCCCTCGCCGCCGATCCGCAAGCCAGTATCGAAACGGTGATCGCAGATGCGCCCGATACGCGCGTGCGCCCCAACTTCCACCCCCTGTCCAGCTTCATCTTCGACACCAACAACGACATGCTGGTCGCGGTGGGCGCGCCCAGCGACCAGTGTCTTGTCGGCCCGCCATCCAGCAAGGACAGCAAACCGGACGGCACCAGCTATTGCGCGCAATCGGAAGGCGATTACAAAGCCGCCGGTGTCCGGCGTTACGCCTATCTGGGGGACGGCAAATGGTCGCCCGGCTTCACGATGATGGCGCAGGGCCTGCGCAATTCCGTGGCCATGGTGCGGCACAGATCCGGCACCCTGCTGCAGGCGGAAAACAGCCTGGACTTTGCGCCCGCCGACACGCCGTTCGAGGAATTGAACGTGCTGCGCCAGGGCGCCCATTATGGCTGGCCCTATTGCTATGACATGACCGGCACCAATCCGGCCTGGGCAGAGGCGAAGGTGATGGACTGCAGCAGTTCGGCCCACACCCAGCCCGTGCGCCTGCTGCCGCCGCACAGCGCGCCGCTGGACATGCTGTATTATGACGGCGCCATGTTCCGGCAGCTCAAGGGCAAACTGCTGATCTCCCTCCACGGTTATCGCCCGGCTGGCTCGCGTATCGCGGCGTTTGCCGTCGATCGCCGGGGTATTCCGGTGGCGGTGAGAGGCGCGCGGTATGACGCCTACGCCGGACCGAATGGAAACGAGACCGTGCGCCTTCCCTATGCAGGACCGGCTTCCGAACCGCTTCTGCTGACACCGGGCTGGAACAATGTGGACGGCACACATCCCAAGGGCTCGCCGCTGGGACTGGCGGTAGCCGAAGACGGCGCCATCTGGGTGGCGGAAAACAACAACGCCACGATCCTGCGCATCGCGCGCGACCGACCCTAGGAAAGACCATGTCGCTCGATAACGCCGCCATGACGGTTTATGGGGACTCCATCTCGGGCAATTGCCTGAAAGTGAAGTTCGTCGCCGACCACTTGGGCCTGCCCTATGACTGGGTCGAGGTCAGCGTGCTGGCCAAGGAGACACGCACTCCGGAATTCCTGGCCATGAATCCCGCCGGCCAGGTCCCGGTGGCACGCTTCGCCGACAATGCTGTGCTGGCCCAGTCCAACGCCATCATCCTGTATCTGGCGGAAGGCAGCGACCTGGTCCCGACCGACGCCTTCGAACGCGCCCAGATGTACCAATGGCTGTTCTGGGAGCAATACAGCCACGAGACCGCCATCGCCGTGCTGCGCTTCCACAGGCATTACCTGAAAAAGCCGGACAGCGAGATCGACCCCAACCTGCCGGTGCGCTGCGCCTCGGTTCTGACCTTGATGAACAATCATCTGGCACAGCACGAATATTTTGTCGGCGAGAAACTCACCCTCGCCGATATCGCGCTGGTGGCGTATACCCGCCTCGCGCATCAGGCCGCATTGGATCTGACGCAGTATCCCCATGTGAAGAACTGGGTACGCCGCATCGAAACCGATCTTGAAATCGAACACGCCCAATAGAGGTAAAACCATGGCCGATTACGGATTCAACACACTGGCCGTTCATGCCGGAGCCCAGCCGGACCCCGCCACCGGGGCGCGGGCGACGCCGATCTACCAGACCACGGCCTTCGTCTTCGAGGATGCCGACCACGCCGCGGCCCTGTTCAATCTGCAGGTCTTCGGAAACGTCTATACGCGGTTGATGAATCCCACCACGGCGGTGCTGGAAGAGCGCGTTGCGGCGCTGGAAAATGGCCGCGCGGGGCTGGCCTGCGCCAGCGGTCACTCCGCGCAACTTTTGACCTTCCATACCCTGATGAGCCCGGGCGATGAATTCGTGGCGGCGCGCCAGCTTTATGGCGGTTCCGTCAACCAGTTCAACCAGAGCTTCGCCAAGTTCGACTGGAGGGTGAAGTGGGCCGACACCACCAACCCCGACAGCTTCAAGGCCCAGATCACCGACAAGACCAAGGCAATCTATGCCGAAAGCATCGCCAATCCCGGCGGATTGATCACCGACATCGAGGCTTTGGCCAAGATCGCCCACGACGCCGGCGTGCCGTTGATCATCGACAACACATTGGCCTCGCCTTACCTGATCCGTCCCATCGAATGGGGCGCCGATATCGTGCTGCATTCCGCCACCAAATTCCTGGGCGGTCATGGCAACTCCATGGCCGGCGTCATCGTGGATGGCGGCAAGTTCGACTGGGGCAGCGGCAAGTTCCCCACCTTGTCCGAACCCAGCCCCTCCTATCACGGCATGCGGATGTGGGAGACCTTCGGCGACATGGCCTTTGCCATCACCACCCGCGTTTTCGCCTTGCGCGATCTTGGGCCCGCGCTGTCGCCGATGAATGCCTTCCTAGTGCTGACCGGCACCGAGACCCTGCCGCTGCGCATGCAGCGGCACTGCGACAACGCCCTCACGGTCGCCAAATGGCTGAAGGCCAATCCGAAAGTGGAATGGGTCAATTATGCGGGACTGCCCGATAATCCCTCCTACAAGCTGCACCAGAAATATTGTCCCAAGGGTGCTGGCAGCGTCTTCACCTTCGGACTCAAGGGCGGCTATGAAGCCGGCATCAGGCTGGTCAACAGCGTCAAACTGTTCAGTCACGTGGCCAATATCGGCGATACCCGCAGCCTGATCATCCACCCCGCCTCCACCACCCATCGCCAATTGGCGGACGAAGACCGGGCCAAGGCGGGCGCGGGCAATGATGTGGTGCGGCTGAGCATCGGCATCGAGGACAGCGCCGATATCATTGCGGACCTGGAACAGGCTTTAGCCTAGGCGTCGCAACTCGAAGGCATGCCAGACGGCGGCGCAGAGCAGCGCCGCCGCTATTACCTGATGCATTGCGGACAACAGCACCGGCGCCACCAGCACAAGGGTGCAGATCCCCAGGAAAATCTGGAAGGTGGTGAGGATGGCGACGGCCTTGGCGCTTTTCTTTGCCAGCCCGGTCAACTTTATGCCGCGCGCATAAATGAAGGCCGCGAAACCGGCGACGATATAGGCGCCGATGCGGTGATCGAACTGCACCAGACCTTCATTCTCGAAGAAGTTGATCCACCAGGGCGCATGAAAGAAGGGCGCTTCCGGGAAGACGCCGCCATTCATGTCGGGCCAGGTGTTGTAGATCCGGCCGGCATCCAGCCCGGCCACCAGCGCCCCCAGCAGCATCTGCAGATAGACCAGGGCAGCGAAGGCATAGCCGCGCCGCGCATCGCCCTTTCCTTCGCTGCCACGAAGATAGCCCAGCGCCACCCACAGGATCGCCGCCAACAGCAGCAGCGCCGCGCCCAGATGGATCGCCAGCCGGTACTGGCTGACAGAGACTCGTGTCTCCAGCCCGCTCTGCACCATCCACCAGCCGATCAGGCCCTGCAGCCCGCCCAGCACGAACAGCAGCGCCATGCCCGGCCATTCGCTGCGCTTGATCGCGCCAACGAAAGCGAACCACAGGAATGGCAGCAGGAACAGAAGGCCCAGCAGCCGCCCCAGGAAACGGTGCGACCATTCCCACCAGAAAATGCCCTTGAAGGCTTCCAGGCTCATGCCGCGATTTTCCAGCATGTACTGGGGAATGCGCTGATACTTGGCGAAGGCTTCCGCCCAGGCCGCGTCGCTCATCGGCGGCAGCGCGCCCATGATCGGCTTCCATTCGGTGATGGAAAGGCCTGATCCGGTCAGGCGCGTCAGGCCGCCGACGGTGATCATGGCCAGGATGATCAGCGCAATCGCCAGCAGCCACAGGCCCACCGCCTTGCGGCTTTTCCAGAAATTTTCGGACGTACTCATGCGGTTCTGATACCGTCCCGCCCGGTACCCGTCCATGCCTTTTCGAAAAAGACGCCAAAATGTCCCGCCGCACCAAGACCCTGATTTCCGCCATTGTGATCGTCTTTGTCTGGCTGCCCGTCTATGCCTGGTTCATTGCCGGCCTGCAGTGGCGTATTCTGCCGGGCGCGCACTGGTCCCTCTCCATGCTCTTCTATGCCCTGGCCGGGACCTTGTGGATCGTTCCCATCGGCCTGTCGTTGCCCTGGATGTACCGCGAGCCCAAAGTTTGATTTTTTGGTCGCGGTTCGTTCGGGAAACACCGGTCCATGCCGTCAAAAAATGAGATTTCTCCGAACCGCTCCCGGGGTGACATGAACGACAACAAGGACGAACAGCGCTTCGAGCTGGAAGAAAACGGCCTGCTGGCCTGGGCCAGTTATCGCATCCGGGACGGCGTCTATGTCATTCCCCATGTCGAGGCCGATCCGCCGCTGCGCGGCACCGGCGCCGCCGACCGGCTGATGGCCGCCATCGTCGCCCATGCACGCGCCAACAAGCTTATAATCGAGCCACGCTGTTCCTATGCGCGCATCTGGTTCACGCGCCATCCTGAAGCGTGCGACGTTCTGGCTTGACCGCAATGCCCCCACGCGTGTGAGTATGACACGCAGGTCTACGCGCATCGGGGGCGGTATGTGGCGGGTGAAATCTCTGGACGCGATCCTGGCGACCGCGCAGAAGAAGACGCTGCACCGCTCGCTTGGTCCCGTCCAGCTCACGCTTCTGGGTATCGGCGGCGTCATCGGCACCGGCATCTTCGTACTGACGGCGGAAGCCGCGCAGAAGGCCGGGCCGGGCATGCTGATGTCCTTTGTGATCGCGGGCGCGGTCAGCGCCTGCGCCGCCTTCTGCTATGCCGAGCTGGCCTCCATGGTGCCGGTTTCCGGCTCCTCCTACACCTACACCTATGCCGTGCTGGGCGAACTGATGGCCTGGCTGGTGGGCTGGGCGCTGGTGCTGGAATATGCCGTGGCCGCCAGCGCCGTATCGGTCGGCTGGTCGGGCTATATCGTGGGCCTGCTGGCGCACCTGCCTGATCCCATCATCATTCCGCCCGAACTGGCGGCGGGGCCCTATGCCGGCGGCGTGGTCAATCTGCTGGCGGTGCTGATTGCGCTGGTGATCACCGCCCTGCTGGTGATCGGAACCCGCGAAAGCGCCACCGTCAATGCCTGTCTGGTGGCGGTCAAGCTGGTGGCGCTGGGTGCTTTCATCTGGCTGGCCCTGCCGGTGATGACGGTGGAGAACTTCCATCCCTTCGCGCCGCTGGGGACCACCGGCATTATCGCCGCCGCCGCATCGATCTTTTTCGGCTATGTGGGATTTGATGCGGTTTCCACCGCCGCCGAGGAAACCAGGAATCCCCAGCGCAACCTGCCCATCGGGCTGATGGCATCACTTGGCATCTGCACCGTGATCTATCTTCTGGTGGCGGCGGGCGCCATCGGCTCCTACGGCGCGCAGCCCGTCTATGGCCCCGGGGGCGAGGTGCTGGAGCCGGGCTCCGCCATGATTGCGGACGTCTGCGCCAGCTATGCCACTCAGCCGCTGGTCTGTTCGCGCGAAGCCCTGGCCCATGTGCTGCGCTCCATCAACCATCCGCTGGTCGGCAACCTGCTGGGACTGGCGGCGGGCATCGCTTTGCCCACCGTGATCCTGATGATGATCTTCGGCCAGACCCGCATCTTTTTCGTGATGTCGCGCGACGGACTGCTGCCCGAGTTTCTGTCGCGGGTGCATCCGCGCTTTCGCACGCCCCATGTGGTGACCTGGATCACCGGCGTCGCGGTGGCGATCGGTGCGGCCTTCTTTCCGGTCGGGCGGCTGGCGGACTATTCCAATTCCGGCACCCTGTTCGGCTTTGCCGTGGTGTCGCTTTCCGTGCTGGTCCTGCGGCGTACCCAGCCCGACCGCAAGCGGCCCTTCCGTGCGCCAATGATCTGGTTCTTCGCGCCGCTGGCGGTGATCGGCTGCACGGTGCTGTTCTTCTTCCTGCCCTGGCAGGCCAAACTGCTGTTTCCGATCTGGTCGGCGATCGGGCTGGTGTTCTATTTCGCCTATGGCTATCGCCACAGCCATGTCGGCCGCGGGCGCGACAAGGTGCCTGATGTGGAACTGCCGGGGCCGATTGCGGATTAGTTGAGGGTGTTCTGAGAAACTGCCGCGTCCGCCCTTAAGGCGCTGTCGCGCGGGGCTGCCTGGCATTCATTTTCGCGCATGCGCGAAAATGAATGGTC
>CANKIV010000065.1 GCA_947482125.1 Alphaproteobacteria bacterium | reverse complement strand
GATTTGCCATTGTCCAGGTTGGTGACCCGGACATTGACCGGCATGGGCAGGGTCTTGTGGGCGGCGGTCAGCATGTCGCCGGTATAGATCTCGCCGTTGGCGGTCTTGCGGCCGTAGAAGGCCGGTCCGTACCAGGAGGCGATGCCGGTCTCGTCGTAATCGGGCTGTTCGCGCGGATAGTACCAGACATTGTCGATCTGGTAGGGCTGGCCGACCTTGTAGACCCCGGCATTCTCCGGCACCTGCACGGTATGAGTCTCCGGCGGCGGCTGTGCCGGCTGGCTGGAGCAGGATGCCGCCAGCAGGGCGGCGGCAGCGGCGGCAGGAAATCTTGCAACAGACCGCATGGTTGCGAATCGCGCCCGAAAGTGTCCGCCGGAGGCTACCGGACCGGGCTGGCAGGCTCAACGAGGTTGCCCCAAAGTCCTGCGAAAGCTAGAGAAACTCCACCGGATGGGTGGCCGAGTGGTTTAAGGCAGCGGTCTTGAAAACCGCCGGGCCTGCAAGGGTCCCGTGAGTTCGAATCTCACCCCATCCGCCAACCTTTGGCGTTACCTTTCCGGCCCTTTACCGCCACAGCCGCAACGGCAGCCACGCGGCTTTATGTATGTCTCCCAATACTCGATTCCATAGTCGTACCCGAATTCTTCCCCGGGCTTGATGTCCCGCCTGGCGAGGATGAAGACGCGCTGTTGTTTTGCGTCTTCCACAGGTTCGCAATTTGGCGTGCAGGAATGGTTGACGTACCGGGCCATGTTTTTTCGGCTCTTTCCATCTATGGCCATACGGCTATCAAGCTCGAAAAAATATTTGCCCCGGCTGCGCTTCAGTTCTGCTTCGGTGACAATCGGGCCCCAATATTCAGCAACCACCGCACCTTTCTTGACCGGCCCTGACGCAAACAGGCCAAGGCCGTGCGCCCCGCGCTTCACTCTTGCGTTCTCGTGCAGCAGTCGCTTCATGGGCAATCAGCTCTTGGCAGGTTTGTGTAGGTCAATCGCTCGCCGGGGGCGCGCGACCAGCCCGCGCGCCCGTTTAAAGCGAAATAGTACCCGAAAACCCGTATGGCTTTCTCCTTATCCTGCCGATAACCTTTGCGCACGCGAAAACGCTTGGGGGCACGATGGCCAGGGTCCGTAGCATCAAGAGCTGGTTGCTTGCGCTTGTTTTCCTGGGCTGCGGCGGCGCGACGGCGCAGCAGCAAAATCTCTCGACCTCGACCTGCAATTCCGGCTCGGCCAATCCGCCGGCCTGCACCGCCGTGCGCGGCGACCGCGCCGATGGCTGGATGGCGCAGGGGCGGTCGGAGGTCATGGGGCGCAACGGCATTGTCGCCACCAGCCAGCCGCTCGCCACCGAGGCCGGTCTCGACATCTTGCGCAAGGGCGGCAATGCGGTGGATGCGGCAGTCGCCGCCGCCGCGGTACTCAACCTGCTGGAGCCGATGAATGTCGGCATCGCCGGCGATCTCTTCGCCATCATCTACACCGCCAGGGACAAGAAGCTGCATGTGCTGAATGCCAGCGGCATGGCGCCCGGCGGCGCCACCATTGCCTTCATGAATTCCAAGGGCTATCGCGCCGATCCCGCCAACTGGGGTCCGGGTTCGGGCATGCCGGCGCGCGGCATTCTTACCGTGACGGTGCCGGGAACGGTGTGGGGCTGGGACGATGCCCTCAAGCGCCACGGCACAATGAGTTTCAAGGAGGTACTGGAGCCCGCCGCCGTCTATGCCAGCGAAGGCATTCCGGTGACCGAACGCGCCGCGTTCGACTGGCGCCTTCCCGTCGCCCTGAACAAGACGCCCTCCGACGCCACCCAATGCTGCACCGAGCTGGACCCGGATTCGATCAAGGCCTGGTACATCAACGGCCAGCTGCCTGAAGCGGGCCAGATTTTCCGCAATCCCGACCTGGCGAAAGCCTTCCGCCTGCTGCAGGCACAGGGCGCCGACGCTTTCTATAAAGGTGACATCGCCAAGGCCATTGTCGCCAAATCCAAGGCGCTGGGCGGCACCATGACGCTGGAAGACCTCGCCGCTTACAAAGGCGAATGGGTTGAACCCGTGCTCAGCGATTATAAAGGCTTCACGGTGGCGGAACTGCCGCCGCCCAGCCAGGGTTTCGCCACCAACGTGATGCTCAACATCCTGGCGGCCTGTACGAGTGTGGTTTATCCAGGCCAGACCCTGGCCTCGCTCGGCCCCAATGATCCGCGCTACTGGCACATGCTGGTGGAAGCCAAGAAGCTGGCCTATGCCGACCTGATCGCCATCAACGGCGATCCCAATTTCAATCCCGGCCTCGCCGCGAAAGTGAAAGCGGTGACCGGGCCTGAACATGCGCAAAGCCTGTGCGGCAGGATCGACCCCGCCAGGGCCTCAACCCCCGCCCCCGGCCGCGCCAGCGGCAATGGCGACACCATCGTGCTTTCCACCGCCGACCGCTGGGGCAACATGGTTTCCTGGGTCAACAGCAACTACAACAATTTCGGTTCTGGCATCACCGTGCCGGGTTACGGCTTTTTACTGCACAATCGCGGCGGCCTGTTCAGCCTCGATCCCAAAAGCCCCAATGCGCTGGCGCCCCGCAAGCGGCCCTTCAACACCCTCGCCGCAGGCTTCGTGCTGCAGGGCGGCCGTACGGACGGCCAGAAAATGACCTTGCTCTTGATGGGCGGCGACATGCAGGCCCAGGGCCATGCCCAGATGATGGTCAACATGGTGGACCTGGGCGCCAACCTTCAGGCTTCGACCGACATGGCGCGCTTCCGCCATGAACAGCTCAGCAACCAGCTTTTCATGGAATCGCAACTGGCGACGGCGATGGGGCCACGGCTTCAGGCGATGGGTCACAGGATCGTGCCGGTCAACGGCTCCATCGTCGGCGGGGTGCAGACCATCCTGTTCACGCCCGACGCCGGGGAAGCACCGCCCGATCCCGCGCGCACCTCGCGCCGGCCGATCAATGGCACCTATCGCGCCGGTTCGGATCATCGCAAGGACGGTCAGGCGGGCGCCTGGTAGAAGGACAGTTTATGGGTCACCGCTTTCATTTTGCTCTCGCTGGCTTGCTGTTATTGCTGCCTGCCGCGGCCACGGCGGCAGCGCCGTCCGAAAGACTGACCCTCCCAGGCCTCACCCAGCCGGTCGAGATCATCAAGGACCACTGGGGCATTCCGCACATTTACGCCAGGAACGAATCCGATCTGTTCTTTGCCCAAGGGTTCAACGCCGCGCGCGACAGGATGTTTCAGCTGGAGCTGTGGCGGCGCCAGGCCACCGGCACCGTCGCGGAGATACTCGGCCCCAAGGAATTGAAGCGCGACATCGGCAACCGCCTCTTCATGTATCGCGGCGACATGAAGCAGGAACTGGAATGGTATCATCCCAGCAGCACCGCCATTATCGAAGCCTTCGCCAAAGGCGTGAACGCCTTTATCGACCAGACCGAACGTGACCCTGCCCTGCTCACCCCGGAATTCAGGATGCTGGGCATCAAGCCCGGCCGCTGGACGTCCGCCATCGTGATTTCCCGATTCAACGGATTGATGCGCAATCTGGACGAGGAAATGAATACGGCCCTGGCGGTGCGCACCATCGGCGCCGACAAGGTCAAGTCGCTGTCGCACTATCAGCCCGCCAATCCCAACCTGGCCATCGATCCGGCGATCGACGCTTCGCTGCTGTCGAAGAACATCCTGGAATATTACAACGCCTTCCGCATGCCGCTGAAGATCGAGCCGGAACAGTTGCTGCCTGAGTATCGCAGAACGAAAACTGCCAGTGACATCCCAGATACCCGCACCGCGCTGGCCCCCACCCAGAGGGAGTTGAGCGACCGGCGGGCCGACATGGGCAGCAACAATTGGGTGGTCAACGGTCGGCTGACCGAAAGCGGCATGCCGATCGTGGCTGGCGATCCGCACCGCGTGCAGAAAATCCCGTCGCTGCGCTATTGGGTGCATCTGAATGCGCCGGGCTGGAATGTGATCGGCGCGGGCGAGCCTTCCATTCCGGGCGTGTCCTATGGCCATAACGACCACGGCGCCTGGGGCTACACCATCTACAGCGCCGATACCGAAGACCTGTATGTCTATAACATCAACCCGGCCAATCCGTTGCAATACCGATACGGCAAGGGCTGGGAAAGCATGAAGGTGGTGCGCGAAACCATTGCGGTGAAAGGCCGGGCGGCGGAAAGCATCGAACTGAAATTCACCCGCCACGGCCCGGTGATCTTCGAAGACAAGGCCAACCGCAAGGCCTATGCGGTGCGCGCGGGCTGGCTGGAGCCGGGCGGCGCGCCCTATCTCGCCACCCTCCGGATCAATCAGGCGCAGAACTGGGACCAGTTCTCCCATGCCCTGAGTTATGCCCGCATTCCCGCGCTGAACTGGGTTTGGGGCGACAGGTCCGGGGCCATCGGCTACAATGCCGCCACCATCGCGCCGCGCCGGGAGAATTTCAGCGGGCTGGTGCCGGTGCCCGGCGATGGCCGCTATAATTGGAGCGGCTTCCTGCCGATCAAGGATCTGCCGCATATCGTGAATCCGGAAAAAGGCTTTCACAACACCTCCAACGAATATCAGGTCACCCCCGGCTACCGGCACTGGGAAGCGATCCAGTATGTCTGGACCGATCCTTATCGCGGCCGCGCCGTGGCGGAGGTGCTGGGTTCTGGCAGGAAATTTTCCGTAGCCGACATGACGGTCCTGCAGAGCAACAATCTCTCGATCCCGGCCCGCAGCATCGTGCCGCTGCTCCGCGATACCTCCATTCCCATCGCTGCGAGCCGGCAGGCGGCGGACCGGCTGCTGCACTGGAATTTCCTGCTGGACAAGGATTCCGTCGAGGCCGGGATCTATGAAATGTTCCAGCGCAACCTGATGGACAATGTCCGCGCGACAATCGTCCCGGCGGCGGCAAAGGACTACATCTCGCCGCCCATGACGCGGATCATCGCCGCCCTGATGGCGCCGGATGGCAGCTTCGGCGCCGATCCTGTCGCCGGACGCAATGCGGTGCTGGTCAAAAGCCTGGACCAGGCGGTCGTCGGACTGACCAGACGTTTCGGCCCCGACATAACCCAATGGACGCTGGGGGCCTATCACTATGCCCGGATATTCCATCCCATGAGCGATGCTCTGAAGCCCGGCGATCAGGCCAGGTTCGATGTCGGCAGGCTCCCCCGCGGGGGCGATGCCTACACCATCACCGCGACCGACAGCACGGATGTCCAGGCCAACGGCGCCTCATTCAAGATCGTGTCGGATACCTATGACTGGGACAATTCGGTAGGCATGAACAATCCGGGCCAGTCCGGCGACGTGGGCGATCCCCACTATCGCGATCTTTATGAACTCTGGGCACAGGACAAATATTTCCCGGTATTCTTCTCGCGGCCCAAGGTGGAATCGGTGGCGGAAAAGACAACCATCCTGACGCCCAACTAGGCCTTTAACAGCGCGTCCCGCAACCGACGCGCGACAATCATGTCCTCGCCGGGCTGCAGCATCCAGACGCCCACGACAATCGCGTCTTCGGCGTCGGGCAGGCCGGCGGAACCGGATTTGCGGCCCGTCGAGGGATTCAATTCTATCGAGGGAGAGCCGCTGCGCAGGATTTCTGAGACTTGCAGCGGGGTCTTTCCAACCGTCGCGGCATCATAGCGCAGCACCAGATGCGGCACCGCATTGGCGACGGGCGGCATGAAAATCTCATGGCTCAGGGTAGGAACGTCCCTCAGCAACGCCGCGATGCGCTCGGCCCGCTGGCGGCATTCGGCCCGCATGGAGTCATCGCTTTGGGCCAGTATCCAGTCGACCGCCGCCACCATGCCGACAATCTGTTCCTTGGCGACTTTCAGGCCGCGCCCGACCGTGTCGCTGTTAGGACTGTTGTTCCAGGTGGCGGCTTCGATCAAATCCTTGCGGCCCAGCAGCAGCCCGGCATTTTGCGGTCCCCGGAGGCCCTTGCCGCCAGAGAAGGCAACCAGATCGAACCCCATTCCGGTATAGTTCCACAGATTGGAGATCGGCGGCACGTCGGCCGCGGCGTCATTCAGGCATGGCACGCCATGACGATGGGCGACGGCGATCCATTGTTCGCGGGTGATCTGCCCTCCCTCCGCCGCATTGTAGAACATGCACATCACCGTGCGGTCGGTGAAGGCCGCTTCGTACTGCGCCAGTGTTTCCACCTCCACAAAGCGGGTGCCGCAATTGCGTATCGCCTGGTCATAGCCAAAGCGATGGGCTTTCTGGATGATCACCTCGTTCTTGAGGGTGGAAACCTCCAGCGGCAGAAGCCGCGTCGCGGCGCGGTTGCCCAGGATCATGCAGGCCGCCGTACCCAATGTGAGGGAGCCGGAAGCCCCGGACGTCACCAGGGCCGCCTCGCATTTGAGCCGTCCGGCGATGTATTCGCCTGCCCGCTTCTGCAATTCGGCCAGCCGGACCGGATGCCGGGCGGCGCCGGCCACTGCGGCCTGCACCGATGGCGGCATGATGGAGGCGGTCAGGGCCGTGTAGGTGCCGGCGGCATTGATAATCTTGGCGACGCCCAGCTTGTCGTAATAGTCGGTAGCCGGAAGCGTGGCGGCCACGGCCTGTCCGGGCGCGACATTCAAAACGCCGGCGGCGGCCAGCGCGTTTTTTGTCCAGGCGAAAAACCCGCGACGCGTTCCGAAATTCGCCATATGCCCCTCCATATTGGTCCGCGACGATACCATCAGGTCTTCAATTGCGCTGCACCTCGCAGCAGCGGCCAGCACGCCAGGCTGACCAGGAACAGGATTGCCGCCAGCAACGGCGCCCGCGCCGCCACCCCGCCGACCACCAGATCTACCGGGGTTTCAATTCCCAACGACCTTTCCGCAATCCAGGCCAGTGCGGCGAGCACTGCGAAAAGCCCCCCGCCGATCCGCAGCAGGCGGTAGGCGCGGGTTCGGCTGAGCAGCAGCAGCGAAGGCAGGGTCGCTGCGATCACCAGCAACTGCACCGCCTCGATCCCCAGGTTGAAGCCCAGCAGATTGGTCGCCCGCTCCCAGCCGCTGAGGCCCAGCCGGTCCAGCACATTGGCGAAGGCCAGGCCATGGATCAGGCCGAAGAAGCCCGCGATCACCGCTTCGCGGCCGGGAAAGAGCGGGCGCAGGGCATGGATGGCAGAAAACAGGATAGACACAGCGATCAGAACCTCGACCGGATTGCCCGGCACGCGCACCAGGCCCATGCCGGCCAGCCCCAGGGTCAGGGAATGGCCGAGGGTGAAGGCGGTTACGACACCGACGATGCGAAGCACGCTGCCCTGAAGCCCCGCAGCGCCGCGCCATCGGCCCCGCCGGGCCTGCAACGGCGCGGGCAGCAGCAATGCGAGCAGGAAGAGAAGATGGTCGGCGCCTTCGGCGATGTGATGCATCCCTAAGCGAAACATGCTGCCGAACCCATTGCCATCGGTCGCCAGCGGGGCGGATTTGCTGCCGCCCTGTCTGTAGTCGAGTTGATAGACGGACTGGTCGGCGTTTCGCCGCTGCGTCTGCAAATGGATTTGAGGGTCGGCGGCGGCAAGGCTGTTCACCAGATAGGCGCCGATGCGGCTCCGGTGGCGGTTTTTCAGCACCAGCCGCCGCTGCCCCGCGCCGGGCGGCAGGTCGGCGCGGAATTCCATCCGCATCTGGCCCAGCCCGTCCTTGAAGTCATCGGGTGGGGGAATGTCGGACGATATCAGGCGAAGCGGCAGGCGCTGGCCGTTCAGGCGAAGCTCGAGATCGCCGCGCACCAGGGCGGGATAGGCCTGCCGTTCGGCGGGCGAGATCGTGCCATCCTTGTTGCCGTCCATGCCCCGCAGCACCTCGGGCAGAACCGCCACGCCCGGCACCAGGCGCATGGAGAGGGTTGCGCGATCCTTCTCCACCCCGACAAGGACGGCCTGCAGATACTCATCCAGAGCATGCGCGCCGGCCGGCGCGGTCAGCGCGACAAGAATGGCAAGTGCGGCCGCCCCTCGCCTCACTTGGCGGTATACTGGCGCCCATAATCGTTGGTCGGGTCGCGGAACATGGCATGGATATGCATTCCAGGATCATTGCCCTGTGGCGCGTATTCGATCACCAGCTTGGGCCCCTGGATTCTGTAATAGGACCCGATGTTGGTGCCGGGCGTGGCAGTGGTCGGCCCGCTCCAGGCGAACCAGGTGTCGAGCAAGCCCGCCTGCACGTCCGCCATGCGGGCGGCGGCGAGATTTTCATGGATGATGACAGCCCATTCCGCGATCAGGTCCACCAGCAGCGCGCGCTGGCGCTCGGTCATCGCCGACGCCTTGAGGCCTTCAGGCTGGATGGTCTTGCCGTCCTCTCCGGGTCCCAGCACCAGGTCGGCGACGCGCGAACCCAGAACCGCCTGGCTGCGCTGCTGCGTGCTCAGGCTGTTGAAGAGCGCGGCGGCCTTGTCGCTTTCGCCCGCCAGCGGCCGAACGGTCTTGCCGTTCAGGGTGTAAACGCCGGGCTGCGCCGCGGTCAGGCTGGGCGTCAGGGTGCCCTTGTCCCCCGCCACCGTGACGTTGAGCGCCAGATGGTGCCCGCCGAACTGCAGTATCCAGGGGGTCTTGTCCGAGGGCGTGCCCAGGATCGAGATGTAATAGAAATCCTTGCCGAACATGTTGGGATTCGCGCCCGCATCGGTCTTCAGGATCTCGTCGCCGTCCATGATCTCCTGCACCTTCTGCAGGCCCTTGGCGCTCAGCGCGCTGGAAACCAGCGCCATCGCCGCCTCGCGCTGGACAGCGTTCAAGGCTCCCAGATGGAGGCCGGCGCGCGGAACCATTTTCACCGGCAGGTTCGACCAGCGCTTGCGCTGCTGCTCGTCTTCAAAGGCGAAACTGAGGTTCTTTTTCTGGCCGGCGTCCAGCGTCGACAGGAACGCATTGGCGGCGGCCGTCATCCGGGATGATACGGTCTGCGCCATGGCGCCGGTTGCCGCCCCAGTTGCCGCAAGGCAAATCAGGCCGAAAAGGCAGGCACGGATGGTCATTGCGGCAGCGGCTTTCATTCTTGTTCTCCTTGGAACCGGTGGGCGCAACGGAATTGTGCGCGAAGGCCCGGAAATCGCCAAGGGGCAGCTGACATGGTTCGGATTGGAATTATCACCGACCGCTCAACCGGTTATGGCGCGACTGCAGGGCCAAATCGGCCTTTTCGGTTCCCCAGTTTAGAACCGTTATATTGCAGTGCAGCAATAGTTGTTGACACCTATTCATGGTCAATCTAGACACTGTGCCGCACTGCAGCATGGATTGGTCCGGGCGGCAGGCTAAACAAAAAAAGGATAACACCCATGAGCAAGACCAAGACCGCCACCAAGGACGTGGAAGCCGGTTTCACCATGGGCGCTGACGCCCTGAAGTCGGGCTTCGAGAAGACCACCAAGATTTTCGAAACCACCACCGAATTCAGCAAGGACACGGTCGAAGCCTTTGTCGAATCCGCGACCATTGCGGGCAAGGGCTTCAAGGCCATCAACGCCGAAGCGGCCGCCTATTCCAAGCAGGCGACGGAAGATTTCACCGCGGCGGCCAAGGCCCTCATGGGTTCGAAGTCGATCAACGAAGCCATCGCCCTGCAGACCGACTTTGCCCGCAGCGCCTTTGCCGGTTATGTCGCCCAGATCACCAAGTATAACGAAAAGGCCGTCGCCATCGCCAAGGAGAGCTACGCTCCCCTGCAAGGCCGCGCCGAATCCCTGACCGCCGTCGTGCAGTCCGCGACCGCCGCCTAAGGCATCGCTTTTGTGAATTGGAAGGCCCCGCTGGCTCCGCCGGCGGGGTTTTTCTTTAATTGCGCTTCACTCTTGTGACCCGGCCAAACTGGTTGAACTCCGTCACCAGCAGGTTGCCGGCCGCATCATATGTGATGCCATGCGGGGCATAGAAGCGGTCGGCTTTCCAGATGTCCGGCGGCGCCTTGTTGGTGCGGATTTCATCGACATTCTCATTGGTGCCGATGGTCGACACCACTTTCCCGTCCAGCCCCAGAATCGCGATCCGCCCCTGCAGCTCCCCAACCGCGAGTTCGTTCTTGTAGATCGCCAGCGCACTGGGCATGCGCAGACCGTCGGCATAGGTTCCGATCACATTCCCTTCCAGATCCATATGCACCAGCCGGAAGTGGCGCCTGTCGGTGCATAGCAGCCGCAGCGGCTTGAAGCGGGTGTCGATGGCGATCTTGTGGCACTGGTCGAAATTCCATGGCGCGCCCTTGCCGCCGAAACTTGAGAGATAGCGTCCGGTCTTGTCAAAGCGGTGAATAAAATCCAGGCCATAGCCGTCGCTGACATAGATGTCGCCACCCGGCGCCACCACGATGCCGGTCAGGTTGATCGCCTGCGCCTCGGGCTTCTTGTATTGATCCGGAATGGCACTGGCCGGGATCTCCAGCACTACGCGGCCATCCAGGGTGAGCTGAACGATCTTCTGCGCCAGTCGGCTGACGCCATAGATGTTCGGTGTGCCATTGGGAGCGCGGGCAATGATGAATCCATGCAGATCGGGCGGTCCACCCGGCACATTGCGCAGGTAACGGCCGGCGGCGCTGTAGACCTGAATGCCGGCACGGTCTCCGCCCTGGACGCTGACATAGATCTCCCCCACCGGCGACACGGCAATGTCGCCATGTGAGTCGCCGATGGTCGCCATGCCGCGTGGCGGCGTGAGGAATTTCTCATCCATAGTGAAGGTGGCAGCATAGGCGGCCGCCATCATCAGCACGCTGGCCATAACGGCCGCGGAAATCAGCTTTGTCATGAAAAATAGTCCCCTTGAGACAAGACCCATACTGCAATGCCTGCGGCCAGCGCCAGCAACACAAAGGCGACGGACAGACGGGCAAAGCGGATACTCACGCCTGCCGGCACCTG
>CANKIV010000064.1 GCA_947482125.1 Alphaproteobacteria bacterium | reverse complement strand
TGACGATGCAGTGTGGGCCGGGCTGGACGACGACGAGCGCAATCCCGGCGGCCATGTCGTGCTGGTCGCCATCGCCGACGTCGCCCATTACGTCACGCCGGGTTCGGCGATCGACAAGGAAGCCCTCAAGCGCGGCAACAGCGCCTATTTCCCCGACCGGGTTGTGCCGATGCTGCCCGAGGAATTGTCGGCGGATCTGTGCTCGCTCAAGGAAGCCGTAGACCGCCCCTGCCTGGTGGCGCGCATGGTGTTCGACAAACACGGGCACAAGAAAAGCCACACCTTCCTGCGCGCCGTGATGCGCTCGGCGGCGCGGCTGACCTATGCCCAGGCGCAAGCTGCGTTCGATGGCAATCCCCATGAGGGAATGACCGCCATAGTGAAGAAGGCGCTGGCGGATGTCTGGGCCGCCTATCAGTCATTGACCGTTGCACGCGGCAAGCGCGATCCGCTGGATCTCGACCTGCCGGAACGGCGGGTCATTCTTGGCGCCGACGGCAAGGTGGCATCCATCGCCTATCGCGAGCGGCTGGAATCCATGAAGCTCATCGAGGAATTCATGGTGCTGGCCAATGTCGCGGCCGCCGAGGCGCTGGAGAAAGCCCGTACGCCGCTGATCTACCGGGTGCATGACACGCCGTCCAAGGAAAAGCTGTTTGCCTTTTCCGACTTCCTGCGCACCCTCAACATCACCTTCGCCAAGGGCCAGGTGGTGCAGCCCGGCGTCTTCAATCGCATTCTGGGCCAGGCCAAGGGCACGCCGCACGAAGCGGTGATGAATGACGTGGTGCTGCGCAGCCAGGCGCAGGCGATCTATGACCCCGCCAATATCGGCCACTTCGGCCTGAACCTGGCCAAGTATGCGCACTTCACCTCCCCCATCCGCCGCTATGCCGACCTGATCGTGCACCGCGCCCTGATCCGCGCCTTTGAACTGGGCGAAGGCGGGCTGACCGACCGCGAGATGGCGACCCTGGCCGGTACTGCCGAGCACATCACCATGACCGAACGCCGTGCCATGGCGGCGGAACGCGATTCCACTGACCGCTATGTCGCCGCCTTCATGGAAGACCGCATCGGCCAGAGCTTCGATGCCCGTGTCACCGGCGTCACCCGCTTCGGCCTGTTCGTCCGGTTGGCGGATTCCGGCGCCGAAGGCCTGATCCCCATCCGCAGCCTCGGCGCGGACTATTTCCATCATGACGAAAAGCGCCAGGCGCTGATCGGCCAGCGGACCCATGTCAGCTACGGCATGGGCGCGGCGCTGGCGGTGAAGCTGCTTGAAGCCGCCCCCCTGACCGGTGGGCTGAGATTCGCTTTGGCGGACGGATCGGGGGATGCCCCCCAGCGGACGGGCAAACCGCGCCCCGGCAAACCCGGAAAGCGTCTCAGCAAGGACCGTTTTCGGGGCAAAAAGCGCTGATTTCCGCCATTTTTGGCAGATTTGCTTGACAGGATAGGGGCTTATCCCCCATTACCCGCCCCTCTCGACCTGCCTTTCTTGGAGTTTCCCATGGCGAAGCCGACCACCGCGAAGATCCGCCTCAACAGCGAAAGTGGCAGCGGCTTCTTCTATGTCACCAAGAAGAACACCCGCACCATGACCGAGAAGTTCTCGATCAAGAAATACGATCCGGTGCTGCGCAAGCATGTCGAATTCAAGGAAGGCAAGATCAAGTAAGCATCTCGCTTTCTTGACGCCATCGCCTTAGCCTCGCGCGCGCATGCAGCGCGCCCTTTCCCGGCTTTCCAGTGATATTTTCGACGTCCTGATCGTGGGCGGCGGTGCCACCGGCTGCTTTACCGCACGCGATGCCGCCATGCGCGGGCTGAAGGTGGCGCTGATCGAGGCGCGTGATTTCGCATCCGCCACCAGCGCCCATAATTCCAAGCTGGCCCATGGGGGCCTGCGCTATCTGCGCAATCTGGAATTTTCGCTGGTGCGCGAGTCCTTGCGCGAGCGGCGCAATCTGATGCGGATCGCGCCGCATCTGGTTCGCCCACTGCCCTTCCTGCTGCCCCTCTACAATGCCGGCCTAGGCGAGCGGTTGAAGCTGAGCGCGGGCCTGACGCTCTACGACCTGCTGTCATTCGACCGCAACCGGCTGGACGATCCGTCCCAGCGTCTGCCTGGCCATCGCTGGATCAGAAAAAAAGACGCCCTGGCGCGCGAACCGGTGCTGGCCGGCGACGGTTTCGAAGGCGCCTTCGAATACTACGACGCCCAGATGTACGCGCCCGAACGCATCGCGCTGGAGTGCCTCATCGACGCCGATGTCCATGGCGCGGCCATCGCCAATTACGTGAATGCCGACCGGCTGCTGCTGCGCGGCGGCAAGGCCGAAGGCGTCACCGCCCATGAAGTGATGACGGGCGCCAGTTTCGACATCCGCGCCAAGACCGTGCTGGTGGCGGCGGGCCCCTGGGCCGACCTGTTCCTGGAACAGGCGACCGGGCACGAGGCGGCGCACAAACTCGTCCGCTCAAAGGGTATTCACCTGCTGGTGCCGCAGATCAGCAAGGCGGCCCTGACCATTGAAGCAGGAAACGGTCATCTCTTTGCCCTGCCCTGGCGCGGCCACACCTTGCTGGCCACCACCGACACGCCCTTCAGCGACGATCCCGCCACCGTCGCCGTGACCGGGACCGACATCGAGGACTTCCTCGCGACTTTCCAGCGCTACCTGCCATCGGCGCAGCTGACGTCCGGCGATGTGCAGTTCTTCTATGCCGGTTTGCGCCCCTTGGTCAGTGACGGATCGAAGGACAGCTATAACGTCAGCCGCCGCTCGGAACTGGTGGATCACGGCAAGGACGAGAAACTAGATGGCGTTTTCTCCGCCCTGGGCGGCAAATGGACGACATCCCGTGCATTGGCCGAAACCATCACCGATGCCTTGGTGAAAAAGCTGGACGCAAAGGCAAAGCCCTGCGCCACCGCCACCACGCCATTGCCTGGCGGACGGTTCGACCGTTTTGAAGAAATGACGCGCGGCTATCAGAAGACCTGGCCGGGCATATCGAGTTTGCGCAATCTCGCCCACATGCTGGGCGCGCGTTTGCCGCTCGCGTTGAAACACGCGAAACTGACCGACCTCGCCGCCCTGGGCGAAAGCGGCGACACCCTGGCGCAAGTCCGCTTCGCGCTGGATGAGGAAATGGCGCTGACCCTGGAAGACATGGTGATGCGGCGCACCGGGCTGGGCCAGTTCGGGCCGCCAAATCCGGCCGCAGTGGAAAAAGTCGCGGCCCTGATGGCGGCGCATCTGGGCTGGAACGACGATAAAAAGATGCGGGAGATCGACAGTCTCGCGCCGATTTACAGGACGGAAACGTGACCGCTTTCGTGGTTTTCAATCCCAATTCCGCCGGCGGCCAGACCGGGCGCGAATGGCGGGAGATCGAGGAAGCCCTGGAGCGGATTTTTCCCCTGCTGTCCTTTTTCGTTACCGCGGCGCCGGCCCAGGCTGCCCATATGGTACGCGACGCCCTGCGCGACGGCCATATGGAGATCATCGCAGTGGGCGGCGACGG
Organism: Alphaproteobacteria bacterium; assembly: GCA_947482125.1. Classification (GTDB taxonomy): domain Bacteria; phylum Pseudomonadota; class Alphaproteobacteria; order Micropepsales; family Micropepsaceae; genus Rhizomicrobium. The sequence continues at coordinate 7,410 of CANKIV010000064.1, read as the reverse complement.
CACCATCAACGAAGCCATGAACGGGTTCTTCGACCGCGGCGCGCCGGTCTCCAGCGAGGCCACCTTCAGCTTTGTGCATAGCGGGAATGACAGCGCCCTTTGCCGCAAGTTCGGTCTGCTGCCCGGCTGGCGTGCCAGCATCGAACACCTGAAACAGGCGCGCATCCGCAAGGTGGATGTTGGCCGCGTCTCCTGCTTGAGCGAGAGCGGCGCGCCGGTGTCGCGCTATTTCCTGGGCGGCGCGAGTTTCGGCCTGTCCGGCAGCATCGCCCGCCTGCTGGGCACCGCCCGCATCGCGCGGTTTTTCGGACATCGGTTCGCGCTGGCCTGGCACAGCATGGCGGCACTGATGCGCTGGCGCACCTGCCGGGTGCGATTGATCGCCACCGGCCATGACGAAATCGCGGGCATTTCCAGCGTGCGGCTTTCGCCTTTTGGCGGACTGCTGGATGTTGAAATTGCCGCCGGCGACTCCCGCCGCCGCATCCTGAAGGCCATGAAAGTGCCGGGGCGGCGCCTGCGTTCGGCGCGGCTCACCGCGGCTCCGACCCTGGACACAAGCGGTCCGGTGGCGGTGGAAACCGATGGCGAAAGCGCCGGCGTACTGCCCGCCAGTTTTGAAATATACCCCGGCGCTCTCAATCTTCGCGTCTAGTGACCGATTTTTTGCGCTAGTCTGACGCCATGACTCCGTGGATTCGCTGGAATGCCGATGCAGCGCCGGCCGAACCGGCCTGGCGCTGGCTGGCGGAGGATCTGGGGATGCCGGCACTGCTGGCCACCCCGCCGCGACAGCGCGCAGATCTGGTGCTTCCCGCATCACGTCTGGCAGAACCAACCCGGCAGAAGTTGTTCGCGCTGCTGGGCCGGGAGCGCGTGCATCTGGACGATGACGAGCGCATCGCGCACGCCGCCGGGGATGGTGCGGTCGGCCAGTTGCGGCTGCGCGGCGGCGATCTTTCCCACGCGCCCGATGTCGTGGTGTATCCGCGCCATGAAGACGATGTGCTGGCGCTGCTGCGCATCTGCGCAGAAGACGGCATCGCGGTGACCGTTCCGGGAATGCAAACACAAGGCAAGCATGCCGCTACCCTCGCCTGCAACATGACCGGCATGGCCGATATCCTGTCGCTGGATGCCATGTCCGGACTGGCGCTGGTCGAAGCCGGGATCGCCAGCGCGGAACTGGCGCGCCAGCTGGCGGCGCGGGGACTGGCTTTTGGACCTGCGAGTTTCTCCACCCTTGGCGGCTGGATCGCGCGCGGAATCGGCACTGACGGGCTGCAAGATATCCGGGTGGCGACGCCGCAAGGCCTGCTCCCATCCGGCCGCAATCACATTGGAAGGTGCTTGGGCATCGTAACCGCCGCCACCCTACATGTTCACGCCGCGCCCGCCCGGACGTTGCATCAGTTTTATCGGTTTCCCGATTTCGCCAGTGGCCTGGCCGCCATGCGCGAGACGCAGCGCGAGAGCGTGGCGCAGCCAAGTGTGCGTTTGTCGGATGCGGGCGAAACCCGCTTCCACCGCCGTTTGGCCGGCATGGGTCAACGCTCATCCCTTTGGAAGCGCCTGGAAGAGATGGTCCGTGGTGCACGCCAGCCGGATAACGGCGCCGCCGCGCTGGACATCACCTTCAGCGGCAGCGCGGCGGATGTGGAAATTGCGCGCAAGCGGTTTGCCGCCCTGGCCAAACGACTGGGCGCCCAGACGCATGATGCGGAGGCGCCGCCGCAGGATTACCGCCCCCTGCTGCTGGATCGCGGCGTTACGGTGGACGTCATATGCACCGCCGCCAGCTGGTCGAACCTGCCGGTGCTCTACGCCGCCCTGCGCACCGCGCTGGACCAGGCGATGCGCCTGCACGCTCCGCGCGAGGGCGCGCATGGACTGGTGCTGGCCCAAGTGACGGGGGCCCGCCATGACGGCGCCGATCTGTGCTGCACCTTTATCTTTCCGCGCCGGCTGAGCGGCGATGTCGCGCAAGCCCAGGCGGTGCGGCAGGCCGCGCTGGACATCCTGGCGGCCCAGGCCCATGCCGGCAGCACCCTGGAAACCGATGTCCGCCGTGCCGTTAAATCCGTTCTTGATCCCAGGAACGTCCTGGGAACCTAGGCGGCGTCCAGCGCTTCGCGTATCGCCTTTGCGGCGCGGGCGACGGCGTCATGGGCCTGCGGCAGGATGGTCTGCAAATAGATGAAGCAATGCACCATGTCGGCATAATCGGCGATGGTGACTTTCACGCCCGCCGCGCGCAGTTTTTCGGCATAGGCCTGGCCTTCATCATGCAGCGGATCATAGCCGCCCAGCATCACATAGGCCGGCGGCAGGCCCGCAAAATCCTTGCCGCGCAGGGGCGATCCCCTGGGCGAAGCGCGGTCGGCGCCAGCCGGCAGGTAGAGCGAATGAAAATATTCAATGGCGCGCCGTTCCAGGAAGTAGCCCACGGCGAATTCATTGAGGGATGCGGTTTCGCCGCCGATCTGGGTGTTGGGAAACATCAGCAGTTGGGCTGCGATCCTGATACCGCCTTTTTCCTTCATGACCTGGGTGACGATGGCGGCCAGCATGGCGCCGGCGCTGTCGCCGCCCAGCGCGATGCGGCCCCCATCCACCCCAAGCGCGGTGGCGTTGGCTTCGATCCACACGGTGGCGGCGATGGCGTCATCCACCGCGGCGGGAAAGACATGTTCCGGCGCCAGGCGGTAATCCACCGCGATCACCTTGAAGCCGCCTTCCGCCGCCAGCAACCGGCACAGGCCATCATGGCTTTCCAGGCTGCCGGCAACAAAACCGCCGCCGTGAAAATAGATCAGCGTAGGCAGGGGGCCGCTGGCTGCCACCGGCGCATAGGCGCGGGCGCGGATCTCGCCGCCTGGACCGGGCATGGTGAAATTGTCGATCTTGCCCACCGGGACATCCTTGGGTCCGGTCAATTGCATCATGGCGGCGAAGGACTGGCGCGTCATGGCGGGCGGAACATCCCATGCCTTGGGGCGCGGGATTGCAGCGGCCTTGTCGAGAAAGGCTTTCACCAGTGGATCGAGAGGCATGAAAAGGTCCTGCGTGCGCTGGCCCATGCTAGCGCATTTCGCCGGATTTTAGACTAGTGGATGGAGATGCATCCCTCGGGATCAACGCGGCCCGAATGGATGTCGCCCAGCAGCACCAGCATCACGAACCAGAACTGGGCGCGCTCATGGGCGCCTTCCGCTTCCAGGGTCATCACCGCGCGGCTGGCATAGTCGGACGCCGCCGCCCCATGCTCCGCCGCAAGGTCGCCCGCCAAACGATAAAGGTCACCGGTCGTCATAGGCATGGGGAAAAGCATGACAGGCCAGCATGAACGCTGGCTTAACCGGGGATTCTCCATCTATATCAATGTGTTGAACAGGAATTACACCTGCGCGCCGTGATTTGCTATATACCCCGTCCAACCAGCGTGGATTTCTCGTGCGCGGCAAAACTGTCCTTCTGATCATTGGCGGCGGCATCGCGGCTTACAAGGCCCTCGAGCTGGTGCGTCGTCTCGCCGAACGCGGGGTCCGGACCCGCGCCATCCTCACCAAGGCGGGCGCGGAGTTCGTCACACCATTGTCAGTTTCGGCGCTGACCGGGGAAAAAATCTATTCTGATCTGTTCAGCCTGACCGACGAAGCCGAGATGGGCCACATCCAGCTGTCGCGCAGCGCCGACCTTGTCGTCGTCGCGCCGGCCACCGCCGACCTGATGGCCAAGATGGCAAACGGGCTGGCGAACGACCTGGCCTCGACCTCCCTGCTGGCGACCGACAAGCCTGTGCTGATGGCCCCCGCAATGAATGTGCGGATGTGGGAAAGCGCCTCGGTCAAGCGCAATCGCGAAATCCTGGAAAAAGACGGCGTGCTGTTCGCCGGTCCCAATGACGGCGAAATGGCCTGCGGCGAATTCGGCCCGGGCCGCATGGCCGAGCCGCTGGAGATCGTCGCCGCCATCGAGCGCGCCCTGGCGATTGAAGGTCCGCTGGCAGGCTTCAAGGCGCTGGTCACGGCGGGACCGACCCGCGAGCCGGTGGACCCGGTACGGTTCCTCGCCAATCATTCCAGCGGCAAGCAGGGCTATGCCATCGCCGATGCGCTGGCGCGCGCGGGTGCCGAGACCACACTGATTTCCGGCCCCGTCGACCTGACCGCGCCACAAGGCGTCAAGCTGCAACGCGTCACCACCGCGCGCGAAATGCTGGCGGCCTGCGAAGCCGCCCTGCCCGCCGACGTGCTGGTGATGGCGGCAGCGGTGGCGGACTGGCGGCCCGACTTCGCCGCCAACAGCAAGATCAAGAAATCGACCGACCGCGTGGTGCCGCTGATCAAGCTGGTGGAAAATCCCGACATATTGGCGACCATCGCCCAAAGCGCGCAGCGTCCGCGCCTCTTGATCGGCTTTGCCGCCGAGACCGACGATGTGGTGCCAAACGCCGTGGCCAAGCGCGCACGCAAGGGCGCGGACTGGATCATCGCCAACGATGTCTCCGGCGATGTCATGGGCGGGGACCGCAACCGCATCCATCTGATCAGCGAGGCCGGGACGGAAGACTGGCCCGACATGACAAAAAGCGAAGTGGGCATCCAATTGGCCGCCCGCATCGCCAAGACGCTCAAAGGGGCCGCATGAAAGTCGGAATCAAGAAATTGCCGAACGGGGCCGACCTGCCCCTGCCCCATTACGCCACGCCGGGGTCGGCGGGGCTGGACCTGCTGGCGGCGACCGATGTCGAGATTGAACTGAAGCCCGGCGCCCGCATGGCAATCCCCACCGGCATCGCCATCGAACTGCCGCTGGGAGTCGAGGCGCAGGTGCGTCCGCGCTCCGGCCTGGCGCTGAACCATGGCATCACCTGCCTGAATGCGCCCGGCACCATCGACAGCGACTATCGCGGCGAGATCAAGGCCATCCTGATCAACCACAGCGACACGGTGTTCAAGATCACCCGCGGCATGAAGATCGCCCAGATGGTGATCGCCCGTCACGAACAGGCCGAGCTTGTGGAAGTGGAAGGCCTGAGCGAAAGCGCGCGCGGCGCGGGCGGCTTTGGTTCCACCGGCATGAACGTCAAATCCTGATGCTGAAACTGTCGCGCAAAACCCTGCTGGCGCTGGAGGCGGTGATCGACATCGCCTTCAATGCCCGCCCCGAGCCGGTGCAGGCAAAGGAAATCACCGCCCGCCAGGGCGTGCCGCAGCGCTATCTGGAACAGGTGATGCAGCAGCTGGTGCGCGCCGGCATCCTCAAGGGCGTGCGCGGACCGCGCGGCGGCTATCGCCTGGCGCGAGAGCGGCGCCGCATTTCGGTGGGCGATGTGGTGCGGGTGGCCGAAAGCATCGAGGACGACGAGGAAAAGCACTCGCCCCGTTCTGACCTGGGCCAGCGCATTGTCGCGCCCTTTGTCGTTACCCTGCAGGATGAATTGATGACCCGGCTGGATTCGGTCTCGATCGAAGACCTGTGCCAGCGGGCGCGTCATGCCGGCGTCGAAGCCGGAACAGAAAACAGCGCCGATTTTACCATTTAGGAGCGTCGGCGCGAGCCGGAGCGACAAAAAAAGGGATCTGACTTATGGAACAAGGCAAGCCAGGACGCGGACGCATTTATGATTCCATCATCCAGACCATCGGCGACACGCCACTGGTCAGGCTCAACCGCATGCCCGGGGAAGCCGGCGCCAAGGCCGACATCCTGCTGAAGCTGGAATTCTTCAATCCGCTTTCCTCGGTCAAGGACCGCATCGGCGTGCACATGATCGAGGCGATGAAAAAGCAGGGCATCATCGCGCCCGGCAAGACCACCCTGATCGAACCGACCAGCGGCAATACCGGCATCGCGCTGGCTTTCGTGGCGGCCGCCAAGGGCTATCGCCTGATCCTGGTGATGCCCGAATCCATGTCGCTGGAACGGCGCAAGATGCTGATGATCCTGGGGGCGCAGATCGAACTGACCGAAGCCGCCAAGGGCATGAAGGGCGCCATCGCCCGCGCCCATGAACTGGTGGCGCAGCATCCCGGCGCCGTGATCCCGCAGCAGTTCGAGAATCCCGCCAATCCCGAAATCCACCGCCAGACCACGGCCGAGGAAATCTGGAACGACACGGAAGGAAAAGTGGACATCGTGATCAGCGGCGTCGGCACCGGCGGCACCATCACCGGCGTCGGTCAGGTGCTGAAGGCCAGGAAGCCCTCGGTGCAGATGATCGCGCTGGAGCCGGAGGACAGCCCCGTCCTGTCGGGCGGCGCGCCGGGACCGCACAAGATCCAGGGCATCGGCGCCGGCTTCGTCCCCGCCATCCTGGACCGCAAGGTGATCGACGAGGTCATCACCATCTCCAACGAAACCGCGCTGGCGACGGCGCGCAATGCGGCGCGGCTGGAAGGCATTCCGGTGGGCATTTCCTCCGGCGCGGCCATCGCGGCGGCGCTGGAAGTGGGCGCCCGCCCCGAAAATGCCGGCAAGACCATCGTGGCGATCATCCCGTCTTTCGCGGAACGCTATCTGTCGACGGCGCTTTTCGAGGGGTTATAGGCGTCCCGTCATTTTGCCAAGCAAAATGACGGGCGAAATGGTCTCGCACTACGCTGACGCTAGCGAGGGACCATTTCGAGCGAATAACGCCGCGAGCCTCGGCGAGCGCCAGGGGCAGGCTAATTTACGCGGACGCTATTCAGCGAACCGATGATGCCAAACGCCTGCAGCAGCCAGAGGATCACGCAGATCACCACCACCGCATTGAGGATCGACTTGATCTTGCTGTCCATCGGTATGTAGGTGTTGACCAGCCACAGCAGCACGCCCACGACGATCAGAACGATGATAATGTTGATAAGCATAAAATCTCCCGCGAAAATCCGGCTAGGCAACGGCTGGACGCGGCAGAAGTTCCCTCCCTGCTTCTAAATCATGCTGCCCAGCAGATCGGGCCGGTCGGTGCAGATCGCATCCAGCCCCGCCAGGCGCTCCATGTCCGCCAGGCTGTTGACCGTCCAGGCCCCGATTTTCAGGCCCCTGGACCGTGCATAGGCGGTCGCGTCCGGGGTGGCGTCGGGGAAGTTGGGAAACCAGCCCTGCCCGCCCGCGCTTGCGATGGCGTCAATCACCGGGCGGGGATCGTTGCCCAAACGGTCGGTGGTGTACCAGCAATATCCGCTGCGCTGACGAATGCGTGCCAGGGCCCGCCAGTCGAAACCGACAAAGATCACGTCACCGAGAAAGTCCGCGCCCGCGACCACATCATAGGCGGCATCCGCGAGAGCCAATGGATCAGCGCTGTCATCGCCGGCATCGCATTTGAGTTCGACAAACAGGGTAAAGGGCCGCGGCGCGTCCTGTGCCAGATGGATCACGTCTTCGAGCGTGGGGACGGCGGCGTTTTCCACCACCTGC
>CANKIV010000063.1 GCA_947482125.1 Alphaproteobacteria bacterium | reverse complement strand
GATATTGGGGTGCGCGGCCTCAGAATCCCAATGCTTTATGCAACATCCGGATAAAGATGGATCAGCGCCTGCCGGGCGCGGACATGCTCGCCCACCACCATCTGGGCGGCGTTGCGCAATTCGTGGCGATTCTCGCCGCTGCGCGCGGCGTTGGCGAAGTTGCGCGCCGCCTGGGTGATGGCCAAAAGGCCCAGTCCGCCCGCGGCGCCGACGATATCCTGCGCCAGCCGCGCCGCATCGTCCCATTTCTCTTCGCTGCAGGCGTTCGACAGCGCGCTGGTGAGCTGCTCGGCGGTGACGATGTAGCATTGCAGGATTTCGACCAGCGTCTTCACGCCCACCGATTTTTCCAGGGTGCTGAACGCCACCGGATCGATGGCGGCGGCCATCATGGTGCCGTTCTCGTTCAGCAGAACCGAATGGTCCCCGCAGACCTGATCCAGCGCCTGGTAGAACTGATCGGCTTCCACCGGCCAGCGCAGCACCGTGTCGGTGGCGGCCGGCGCCCGGTCGCCGCGCAGCAGCACCGCGACCAGCGGCGCCTTGACGCCCGGCGCGGCGGCCAGCATGTCGGCATCGCCGGCGCCGGTGATGATGGCGTCGAAATCGCCCTTGCTGGCGCGTTCCACCGCCTCGGCCATGCTGGTGGCACGCTCAATGCTGTTGCCGAAGGGTTCGACCAGATGGGCCAGCGCCTCGCCCACCGCCGGCGCGCGAAGGAAGAAGAGCAGCGACAGGTTGCCGGGCGCGGCCTGCTGGCCTTCGACATCGGCGCGCGCGGCCGCCGCGCTGGGCGCCACGCCGGATACCGGCAGGGTGAAATGGAATTGCGCGCCTTCGCCGGGTTTGGAGTCAAAGCCGATGGTGCCGCCGGCCTGCTCGATCACCCGCTTGGCCACCGCCAGGCCCAGTCCCGCGCCCTGTTCCTTGCGGGCATAGGAGACGTCGCCGGGCGAGAAGGGACTGAACAGCAGGTGCGCCGCTTCGGGGGGCGCGCCATGGCCGGTGTCGGAAACGCAGAAGCGCACGCTCTGGCCGTCCTCGGTGACGTCTAGCCGGATGTCCACCAGCCCGCGCTCGGTGAATTTCAGCGCATTGTCGGTGAGCTTGAGCAGCACCTGGCGCACCTTGCGCGGGTCGGCCGCCACGCGCGGCAGGCCGCTGGCGGCGGACAAGGTCAGTTGCAGGCGCTTTTCCCAGGCGCGCGGCTGCAGCAGGCGCGCCACCGCGCGCGCCGCCTGCATGGGGTCGCAATCCTCGTCTTCCAGCTGGCTGTCATCGTCCCGGGTCAGGGCGATGACGTCGTCGATCAGGGTCTGAAGTCCGCGGCCGGCCTGCAGCATCACTTTGACATGATCGCTCTGCTGCTTGGGCAGGTCGGCGCGTTCCAGAAGCTGTGCCATGCCCAGCAGCGCGTTCAGCGGCGTGCGCAATTCGTGGGAGATGTTGGCGATGAAAGCGGATTTGGCCATGGCGCTGGCTTCGGCGCTGTCGCGCGCCTGAACCGCCAGGATCTTCTCGCTCTGCAGCCGCACGATCAGCATGTCGTTTTCGTTGCGCAGGTAGATGCTTTCGTCCAGCAGCCGCGCCATGCCGTGGCAATAGCTGGTCAGCACAGCTGCGAACAGCACGATCAGCACCGCCGCCATGGTGGCGTAGAGCCCGCCCTGCCACAGCAGGAGGCCGATCAGCGGCCCCAGCGCGAAAATGGTATGGGCGATATAGGCGGGACGGTGCGCCGAGCGGGCGATGAATTCCGTGGCCGCCATGCCCAGATAGGCCATGCACAGATAGGCCTGGGCCGGGAAGGAGCCCCAGACGAACCAGAACAGCGAGGCCGCGCCCCATGTGGCGCCGGAGATGGCCGACACGAAGGTGTAGCGCCGCGCCCAGAATTTCGGATCGCTGCCGGGCGCGCGGTTCTTGTAGGCGGTGGTGAGCTGCTCGGCGGCGATCACCACCACCATCTGCAGCAGCAGCGGCATCAGCGGCAGCACGCCGGGGGCGTTGCCCGCGAACAGGGTGGCCGGCACGCAGAGGACCGCGAAAGGCAGCGAGAGATAATGGCGGCCGAGCGCGTACAGGATATCAATGCGCCCGGCGAAGACCGCGTCGGCGCTTTTGTCCTGTGACGGCTGGTCCAAGCTCATTGCGAAAATCCCTGGGCCAGCCTAGCTTTCGCGGCCTTTCAAAACGCTTAAACGCGCCTTAACGAAGAGTGAATTTTTCCGTGAAAAACATGGCTGATCAGGCGCTTGCCGCCAAAGCCTGGCCTTTTGAGGAGGCCCGCAAGCTTCTGGCCCGCGTCGAGGCCCGCAAAAAAGCCGGCAAAAGCGTCGAGGGGGTGCTGTTCGAGACCGGCTACGGCCCCTCCGGGCTCCCCCATATCGGCACCTTTGGCGAGGTCGCGCGCACCAGCTGGGTGCGCCATGCCTTCGAGACCATGTCGGACATTCCCACCCATCTGATCGCCTTTTCCGACGACATGGATGGTCTTCGCAAAGTGCCCGACAACCTGCCCCAGCCCGAGATGCTGGCGGCCAATCTGGGCAAGCCGCTGACATCGGTCCCCGATCCCTTCGGCACCCATGAAAGCTTCGGCCACCACATGAATGCGCGGCTGCGCGCCTTCCTGGATCATTTCGGCTTCCGCTACGAATTCTATTCCTCGACCGAAACCTACAAGTCGGGGCGGTTTGACGACGCGCTGCTGAAGATCCTGGCCAGCTACGACAAGGTGATGGCGGTGATGCTGCCGACCCTGGGCGAGGAGCGCCAGGAAACCTATTCGCCGTTTCTTCCCGTCAGTCCGCGTTCGGGCAAGGTGCTGCTGGCCAAGGTGGTGGCGCGCGATGTCGCCACGGGCACCATCACCTATGTCGAGGAAGACGGTAGCCATGAGACCGTTCCGGTCACAGGCGGTCATTGCAAGCTGCAATGGAAGCCCGACATGGGCATGCGCTGGGCGGCGCTGGGCGTGGACTACGAGATGTATGGCAAGGACCATCTCGCCAGCGCCAAGCTGTATGACGCCATCTGCAGGATCGCCGGCGGCATGCCGCCCGAGCAATACATGTTCGAACTGTTCCTGGATGACACCGGCCAGAAGATTTCCAAGTCCAAGGGCAACGGCATTACCATCGAGCAGTGGCTGAGTTACGGCTCGCCCGAAAGCCTGGCGCTGTTCATGTACCAGAAGCCGCGCACCGCCAAGCGGCTCTATTTCGACGTCATCCCCAAGGCGGTGGACGAGTACATCGCCTATCTCGACGCCTACCATTCGAATGAGACCACGGAGGAACAGCGGCTGGAAAACCCGGTCTGGCACATCCATGCCGGCGTGGTGCCAGACGAACGCTATCCGGTCAGTTTCGCGCTGCTGCTCAACCTTGTGTCGGCCTCCAACGCCCATAACCGCGACGTGTTGTGGGGCAATATCCGCGCCTATGCGCCGGGCGCGTCGCCCGAGGCCAATCCGGGGCTGGAAAAGCTGGTCGGTTTCGCGCTGCGCTATTACGAGGATTTCGTGAAGCCGACGAAAGTGTTTCGCGCGCCCACCGATCAGGAGCGCGCCGCACTGGAGGACCTGGCCGCAAGGCTGGACGCGCTTGGCGACGAGCGCGACAGCAACGCGGTGCAGAACATCGTTTACGAGGTGGGCAAGGCGCACAATTTCGAGCCGCTGCGCGCCTGGTTCGGTGCGCTGTACGAGGTGCTGCTGGGCCAGACCCAGGGGCCGCGCTTCGGGTCTTTCGCGGCGCTGTTCGGCTGCGCCAAGACCGCCGCCATGATCCGCAGCGCTTTGGCCGGCGAATTTTTGAAATGAAAAAGCTGCTGCTGGCGCTATTGTTGTTGGCGTCACCGGTCCATGCCGCGACCACCGAAGAAATCTTCGCCCTTTATGCGAAGGGCGATTACGAGCAGGCGGTCAAGGCGGGTGAGGCGGCGAAGACCGCGCCCGGCTATGCCATCGCGGCCCGGGCCGTGCTGGCCGATGCGGTGCTGCGCGATCGCCCTTGCATGGAATGCCTGACCCGCGCCGAAACGCTGTCGCGCCAGGCGGTGGCCGCCGATCCGCGCCATGCCTTCGGCCAGGTCTGGCTGGCGGTCTCGCTGGGCTACCAGTCGCGCATTACCGGCGTGGTCAGGGCGCGGCTGCGCGATGCGCCGGGCCAGTCGAAGACCGCGCTGGACGCGGCGGTGGCGGCCGATCCCAGAAACCCTTTCGCGGTGTCGGCGCTGGGCGGCTGGCATATCGAGATCGTGCGCGGCGGCGGCGCCGCACTGGCGCGGCTTCTGTATAGCGCGACCGAGACCGAGGCGCTGGCGCTGTTCGACCGCGCCGTGAAGCTGGCGCCCGCCAATGTCGCGGTGCATTACCAGATCGCGCTGTCGCTGCTGGGCTTTGACGAGCGCAAGTACCGCGCCCGCATCCAGGGCGAACTGCGCGCCGCCATCGCCGCCGAACCGGCCACCTCTTACGAAAAAGCCATGCAGGCACGGGCGGGCGAACTGCTAGGGTTGGTGAACCGCGGCGCGCCGGATGCGCTGGAGGCGAAGGTGCGTATCTTCCAGGGCTATCCCGACTAGGAGTGAGACATTGCGCAAAAGTCTTGCCGTTCTGGCGCTCTGTGTCCTGCCGCTTTGTTTCCTGTCTGGGGGCTGCTGGCAGTCCAAAGGCTCGCTGTATCGCGGCGCCGGGCCGGTCCAGCCTTTGCGCACCGGCAAGGTTTTCTCCGTCAATCCGGAAGATCCCAAGGCGCGCAGCCATGCCGTGCTGACCAGGGATGCGGGCGGCGCCTACCGCCTGACCAATGCCGACAAGGGCACCAGCGATTTCGGCGATGCCTATGTGCTGCGCTTCTTCTCGCTGGCGGGCCTGCCCACGGGCGTGTTCGTGTTCGAGGCGGCGTCGGACGACAAATGCAAGCCGGGCAACATCTGTCATCCGCTGACGGAGACGTCTGATCGGTATTACGGATTGGTGCGCCTGACCAAAACCGGCGCCGAAGTGACAAGCCCCGATTGCGACAAGGCCAGCGCCGCCGCCAGGCTGCCCGGCGTGAAGGTGGGCGACTATGCCACCTGCACCTTCACCAGCCGCGCTTCGCTGGAAACTGCGCTTAAGGCGCAGGCGGCGCAAAGCTGGAAGGTCAATCTGACCTATCACTACCAGTAACTACTGGCTCGCCCAGATGATGCGGTGGACGAAGGCGATCTCGTTCAGTGAAAAGCCGCGATCCTCGAATGCCAGGTTGAAACTCTTCAGCTCGATGCGCTGCGCCGTCATACGGCCCAGCTGCTTGGCCATCACTTCGCCGGCATGGGTCTTGACCACCACCCGGTCGCCGCGCCGCGCCGTGGCCCAGGGCGACACCAGGATGCGGTCGCCGTCGCGATAGACCGGCAGCATGGATTCGCCGGCGATCTCCAGCGCATAGCAATTCTCGTCGGTGATTTCGGGAAAGGCGATGTCCTCCCAGCCCGATCCGGCGGGAAAACCGGAATCGTCGAAGAAGCCCGCGATGCCCGCCTGGGCCATGCCGATCAGCGGCACCATGCGGGTGCGCAGTCCCACATTCTTGTCGCTGACCAAGGCGACGAACTCCTCCAGGCTGGAGCCGGTGGCCGTCAGGACCTTGGCCAGGCTTTCGGTGGAGGGCCAGCGCAGCTTTCCGCCAGCGCCGCCGCGCTTGGATTTGTTGAATGTGGTGGGGTCCAGCCCCGCCAGCTTGGCCAGGCCCGATGGCGACGTGCCATGCCGGGCGGCGAGCGCATCGATGGCGCGCCAGATCTGGGGATGGGTCAGCATGGCTAGGAATCAAACCGGGTTTTGCGGCTAATATTCCTATTATAGAAAGATGCCGTCGGCCCGTCTAGAGATGGGCGCTGGTTACAGGGATACCCCGCTTGTCCGTTTTCGATCTCGGCGCCCGACTGCTGCGGCAATTGCCCGCCGAAACCGCCCATCAGGCAACCTTGGCGCTGGCGGGCGCGCTTCGCCCGCTGCTGCCCGCACGTACCGCCGACGATCCGCGGCTTGCCGTCAAGGCCTTCGGCTTCAACTTTCCCAACCCCATCGGCCTGGCCGCCGGCTTCGACAAGAACGCCGATGTGCCCGATGCGATGGCCAAGTTCGGTTTCGGCTTTGTCGAATGCGGCACCGTCACGCCCCGCCCGCAAGAAGGCAATCCGCGCCCGCGCCTGTTCCGATTGACGCAGGACCAGGCGGTGATCAACCGCATGGGCTTCAACAATGGCGGCATGGAAGCGGCGGCTGAGAATCTGAAAGCCCGCAAGGGACGCGGCATCGTCGGCATCAATATCGGCGCCAACAAGGACAGTGCCGACCGCATTGCCGATTATGCCCTGTGTTTTGAACGGCTGGCACCGCTGGCCGATTACGTTACCGTCAATGTCTCCTCGCCCAACACGCCCGGCCTGCGCGGCCTGCAGAACAAGGACGAACTGGCCCGCCTGCTGGGCACCCTGACCCAGGCGCGCGCCCGCCACGGCTTCAAGCCGCTGCTGCTGAAGATCGCGCCCGACCTGGACGCGTCCGCCATGGATGACATCGCCGATGTGGTGCGCGCCAGCGGCATCGAAGGGCTGATCGTTTCCAACACCACCATTGCCCGCCCGCCTTTGAATTCGCCGCACAGGGGCGAGAGCGGCGGGCTTTCCGGCAAGCCGCTGCTGGCGCCCTCCACGCATGTTCTGGCCCAGATGCATCAGCGGCTTGCAGGGGCAGTGACACTGGTGGGCGTGGGCGGCGTCGCGTCGGGCGCCGATGCCTATGCCAAGATCTGCGCCGGGGCGTCGCTGGTGCAGCTCTACAGCGCGCTGGCCTTTCAGGGGCCGGGCCTGGTGGCGCGCATCAAGCGCGAGCTTCTGGCCTGTCTGGCGCGCGACGGCCTGGCGAATGTGACAGAGGCGATTGGCCGAAAAAATTGACGCCTCGTCATTTTCCACTAGAGTTCCACGCATGGCCGCGGAACCCAAGACCTCCCGCCGGGAGCTGACCAAGGCGCAGAACCGCGAAGTCATTCTCGCGGCGGCCAGGCGCGTCTTTGCCGAAATCGGTTTTGCCAAGGCCACGGTGCGCGACGTGATCCGCGCCACGCCGCTGGCTTCGGGCACCTTCTACAATTACTTCAAGTCCAAAGAGGAAGTGTACCAGGCGCTGCGGGACGACATGGCGCTGGCGATGCGCCCGGCACTGCGCGAAGCGCGGCTGGCCTCGGACACGGCGGAAGAATTCCTCGCCTCCGGCTTTCGCACCTTTTTCGCCTTCACCGTCACCCAGCGGGAGGAGACGGCAGCGGTGGAGACCAGCCGCTTCCGGATGGATTCCCCCGAAGTGCTGGCGGGCTTTGCCGAACTGAAGGCCGACATCGAGGCCGCCATCGCGCACGGGCTGCTGCCCGCCGTGGATTCCGGCCTGTTGATGGGATGCATCGCCGGGGTGGCGTTTGAACTGGGCGAGCAGGTGAAAGCCGGCGCGGATGTCGAACGGGCCAGCCAGTTCGCCACCGCCTTGTTCCTGGGCGGCCTGAACGCACTGCCCAAAACGGCCTAGCGCTTCGCCGCCGCCTGATACTCAGCCCAGATTTTCTTCTCTTCGCGGCCCAGCCGGTAAAGGTAGTCCCAGCTGAACAGCCCGCTGTCATGGCCATCGTCAAAGCCGATGCGCAGGGCGTAATTGCCCACCGGCTCCAGCCCGGAGATTTTCACGTCTTCCTTGCCCAGCAGGATCTGCTTTGGCCCGCCGCCATGGCCGCGCACTTCGGCGCTGGGCGATTCCACCCGCAGATACTCGGCGCGCAGCGCGAAGGCTTCGCCGCTGTCGAAGCTGACATTGAGAATGTTGCGATCCGGGTTGAGACGAACTTCGGTAGGCCAGGGCATTTTTAAAGCCCTGCCGCTGCGCTGCTGGAGGGCATTAACGCCGCTCCTCGTCGGTGAGTTGCCGCGCTTCGTCGGCCAGCATGATCGGCACCCCGCCGCGAATGGGATAGGCAAGGCCCGCGGCCCGGCTGACCAGTTCCTGTTTCTCGCGGTCATAGTGCAGGGTGGTCTTGGTGCGCGGGCAGACCAGGATTTCCAGGAGCTTGGGATCGGTTTCCATCAGTTTAAAGCCCGCTAATTCAAAGTGGTTGGGCCGGCTTCGCCGCCCATTTCCAGGAGCGCCATCAGGGTCGAGGCGCGGTCCTGGAAGCTCTGGGCTTCCAGCAGCGCCTGTTTCTCCGCCGGATCGAAGGGGCACATCATCGCCAGCGCATTGACCAGTGCCTCGCCAGGCGCGGTCATCACGCTTTTCCAGTCGGCCTTCATGTCGCGGCTGGACAGATAGGTCTTCAGCGCCGACAGCAGGCGGTCGCGCGGGAAGTCCTCGTCGCTGGCCTGGGCCAGGTCGCCGGCAAAGGGCGCGAAGTCGCAAAAGCCGGCGCGCCAGGGCGTGGCGGTGTCCATCTCGCCGGTCAGGCGGAAACGGCAGATGCCCGACAGGGTGATCAGGTAGCGGTTGTCCTCGGTCTCGCGGAACGAGGTGATCTTTCCGGCGCAGCCCACCTGGGACAGCTTGGGTTTCAGGGTCGTGTCTTCATGCTCGGTGGGCTGGATCATGCCGATCAGCCGGTCGCCGGTCATGGCGTAGTCCACCATTTCCAGATAGCGCGGCTCGAAGATGTTGAGCGGCAGCGCGCCGCGCGGCAGCAGCACCGCGCCGGTCAGCGGAAACAGCGGCAGCGACTTGGGCAGGTCGGAATAGGAATGGTAGTGCCTTGGCATCAGGAGAACAGAATCCCCGACAGTTTGCGCCGGCCCTCGACGGCGCGCGGATCGGTGAAGCCCAGCGCCTCGAACAGGACGACCAGCTGCTTCCTCGCCGCTTCCTCGTTCCATTTGCGGTCGCGCTTCACCAGTTCCAGCAGCTCGTTCATCGCGCCCTCACGGTCACCGCCGGCGTCCAGCGCCATGGCGAGATCGTAACGCGCCTGATGGTCGGCAGGGTCCGCCGCCAGTTTGGCGCGCAGCGCCGCGGTCTCGCCGCTTTCCGGGGCGGGTGCTTCGCGCAATTTGAGTTCCGCTTCCACCGCGCGGATGGCCTCGTCCGCCGCGCCGTCGGGGCGCACCATCTGCAAGGTCGCCCTGGCGCGCTCGACATCGCCGCCCTGAAGATAGGCGCGCGCCAAACCTGCGACGGCGACGGGATGACCCGGCTCGTCCTGCAGCACATGGCCGTAAGCCTGCGCCGCCATGGCGATATCGCCGGCCGCCAGCGCCTGGTCGCCCACCGCCAGAACCTCTTTGGTGTGCTCGGGACCGCCATGATGGTGGTCGTGACCGTCATGATCGTGATCGTGCCCGCCGCCACCGCTGGCCAGGTTGGCGACAAAGGTCTTGATCTGGCTTTCGGGGATGGCGCCCATGAACCCGTCCACCGGCTGGCCGTCCTTGAAGGCAAAAACGGTCGGGATCGACTGGATGCGCAGCTGCTGGGCGATCTCGGGATTCTCGTCGATGTTCACCTTGACCATCTTCACCGCGCCGTCCGCCGCCTTCACCGCGGCTTCCAGTTGGGGTCCTAGGGTCTTGCAGGGGCCGCACCAGGGCGCCCAGAAATCCACGATCACCGGAACTTCGCGGCTGGCGACCAGCACGTCGGCGGCGAAGGTCGCCAGGCTGGAATCCTTGATATGGGGGCTGTCACCGCTCGCCGCGTTCTGGACAGGCTGCGAGGTGATGGGGCGCCCGCCGGGGCCGATCAATGCCATGACTTATTGTTTCCGGTGTTTCTGACCGGAATGTGGTCACTCAGGGACCAAAAGGGAAGACCTTGGCCAGCCGGCGCTGCCACAGGCAGAGGTACCTCCCCCTTGCGCGTAGCGCAGGAAGGGGGAGGTGGCCGTAGCAGACCCTAGGGGCTGCGAAGGCCGGTGGGGGTCAAACGAGAAACACTTCTCTGCCACAGGCAGAGAAGAGGCGTTACGCCCAGTTCCATGACCAGCGGCAGCGTCACCGACAGGCTCCAGACGCCCAGCCGCGCCGCCAGCAGCAGCCGCGCCAGGCCGCCCAGCACCACGATGGCGGTCAAGAGGGCCATGGGCCGGCTCTGGCGCTCGATGGTGGGGATCAGCGACCAGAAGACCAGGCCGATGCCCAGCAGCAGTCCACTGAGATAGCTGAGATGGGTGAGGGCGGAAGCGGTGCCGCCCAGCCGCATGATGTCCGGCGCGAAGGCGCCCAGCGCGCCCGCCGTCACCGGCACCAGGCCGGCCAAGGCGACAGCGATCTGGAGCAGCCGCCTTTGGTTCAAGGAACGAGTTTCGCGATCCAGTTCGGCAGGGCGAAGGCGGCGGCATGGACAGCCGGGTTGTAATAGTCGGTCTTCAGCTTGGCGCGTCTGTAGGCCGCCGCGGCCTTCTTGATGCCGGCGGGCGTGCCCAGCGGCTTGCTGCCCTTGCAGGCCCAGCTGAGCGCCATGAAGCCGCCGATATAGGTCGGCACCACACTGAGATAGAGGCCGCTCTTCGGGAAGAAGCGCGCCAGCTCCTGCAGCGCCTCGGTGATCTCCCAGGGCTGGTAGAAGGGCACGCCGGTCTGGAAGGTGGCGTAACCGCCGGGCTTCAGGGCGCCCTTGACGCGGTCATAGAAGGTTTCGCCGAACAGCGCCTTGCCCGGACCCACTGGATCGGGACGGTCGGCGATGATCAGGTCGAAGCGGTTCTTGCTGGATTTTCGGCCCAGATATTCGAAGGCGTCGGCCGCCTCGATCACCATGCGCTTGTCCTTGAACGCCTTGGCGTTGATCTCGCCGAAATGCTTCTTGCACAGCGCGATCACCCGCTCGTCGATATCGACCAGCACGACTTCCTTGACGTTCTTGTGCTTGAGGGCCTCGTCGGCGATCGACAGGTCGCCGCCGCCCACGATCATCACCCGCTCCACCTTGCCATGCTCCAGCATGGGCAGGTGGGTGAGCATGTCGGCATAGGCCGATTCGTCCCGGGAGGTGATCTGGACGATGTCGTCCAGGGTCATCACCCGGCCATTGGCGACGGTGTC
>CANKIV010000062.1 GCA_947482125.1 Alphaproteobacteria bacterium | reverse complement strand
TGGATAGCGCCCGCGTTCATCTGACGGGCAAGGAATATGCGATGCTGGAGCTGCTTTCGCTGCGCAAGGGCACCACGTTGACCAAGGAAATGTTCCTCAACCATCTCTATGGCGGGATGGACGAACCCGAACTGAAGATCATCGACGTCTTCATCTGCAAGCTGCGCAAGAAGCTGGCCGCCGCCAACGAAGGCGCCAATTACATCGAAACCGTCTGGGGCCGCGGCTATGTGCTGCGCGATCCCAATGGCGAAGAGATCGTCCAGGTGGCGTAATTCGCTTCAACAGGAAGTTCAAAAAGGCCGCCGGTTCTGGCGGCCTTTTTATTTGTTTAACCCCCATCCGTCGCAGCTCGGTTTGCTTCGCAAACACTTCGCTGCGACACCTTCCCCCTTCCCGTGCTTCGCACGAAGGGGGAAGAAAGCTGTCGGGCGCTGATGGTCGCGCCGCGGATGCGGCGCTCGAGATTATTTCGGGCTGCAGTCCAGCAGCCTGCCGTCCAGGCCTGAGCCGATCAGCAGGTGCTTGCCCGCCGAGGCGGCGACGCTGGCGGCGGCGATTTCCCCGCCGCCATTGCCATAGACCCGTTCGGCCCCTTGCGGTGCGCCGCCCGACAGGCTGACCCGGAAAACCTGAGACGGCGGACGGTGGTCCTGGTCGGCGGCGAAATCGTGCCACTGGAACAGGTTGGCCTGGCCGGCCACCCAGACTTCGCCCCGGGCATCCAGGGTGATCATCTGCGGCGCGGCCTCCAGGGTCAGGGATTCGCCTTCGGTGAGGTTGCCGGTCAGCATCTCGCGGCTGAAGGATTTCAGGCTTCGGGTGGTCAGGCTGGCCGCCAGCAGGTGATTGCCGTCCGGGGCCAGCACCAGGCCGCGCGCGCCATAAACGTCCTCGGCGGCCATGCGGAACATCATGCCGTTGAAATAGAGGATGTTGGAGCCGGGAAGCGCGCCCCAGCCGGCCAGCCGGCGCATTGCGGGCCCGGTTGCCGTGTCGTTGCTGACATAGAAGCTGCCGGGCCCGGCGGCGGCGACATCCTGCGGATCGGTGAGAAGCCCGCTGCCGATGGTGCCCTGCGGCACCAGCGCGGGACTGGTTTTGGCATTGGTGACTTCAAAAGACTCGATGCTGAACTTTCCGGTTGAGCGCCGGTTCACCGCCAGCAGAAAAAGCCCGTTGCCGCCGGGCGCGCGATAGAGGCCGATGCCGCGGGGATGAAAATCCTTCGGCGTGCCGGCAAGCCGGGTCGGCTTGCCATTGCCGTTCAGGGCCAGGGCATAAATGCCGTCCGCACCGCCGGGGCCGCGCGCGCTGGCGACCGCGACAAAGGCCATGCCCTCGGCGATCTCGATATCGCTCACGCCCGGCACATCCAGTACCCGGCAACCGCCGAAAAAGCCTGTCTGCGCCGAAGCGAACAGGCCGTTGGCCCACAGTATGCGGCCGGTGAAGAATACCAGCCCCAGCACCAGCATGATGGCGGTCATCCGCCAGGCGCGCGCGAAACTCCTCACGCCGCCCCTTCCGGAAATTGTGCATCCGAGAATTGCAGGCTGGCCAGCCGTGCATAGAGGCCGCCACCTGCCATCAGTTCGGCATGGCTGCCTTGGGCCACCGCCCTGCCCTCGTCCATCACCACAATCCGCTTCAGGCGCTGGATGGTGGAGAAGCGATGCGCGATCACCAGCGTGGTGCGGCCCACCATCAGGTTGGCCAGCGCCGTCTGCACCAGCCGTTCATTCTCCGCGTCCAGCGCGCTGGTGGCTTCATCCAGCAGCAGCAGCGGCGCATCGCGCAGGATGGCGCGGGCGATCGCCAGGCGCTGGCGCTGGCCGCCCGACAAGGTCACGCCGCGCTCTCCCACCAGCGTTTCAAAACCTTCGGGCAGCTTGTCGATGAATTCGCTGGCGGCGGCGGCATCGGCGGCAGCGCGGATCTGTGCGTCGGTCGCATCCTCGCGGCCATAGCGGATATTGGCGGCGATGGAGCCGGAGAAGATCACCGGCTCCTGCGACACCACGGCGATTTTCTGGCGCAGGGCGATGGGATCGAGCTGGGTGATCTCCAGCCCGTCGAACTTGATGCTGCCGCTCTGGGCGTCGAAGAAGCGCAGCATCAGCTGGAAGACGGTGGACTTGCCCGCCCCGCTGGGACCGACCAGCGCCACCGCCTCGCCGCCGGCCACATCCAGCGAGAAATTGTTCAGCGCCTTGAAACCGGGCCGCGAGGGATACTGGAAGGTGACGTTCTCAAACCGTACCGCGCCGCCTGATTTTTTCGGCAGGGCCAGCGGATGGGCCGGCGGAGCGATGGCCGGCTCTTCGTGCAGCAATTCCATCAGCCGTTCCGACGCGCCGGCGGCGCGCTGCAGATCGCCCCAGGTCTCGCTCAACGCGCCGACGCCGCCGCCGGTGAGGAAGCCGTAGATGATGAAAGCCACCAGGTCGCCGCCGGTCAGGCGGCCGCCGAGCATGTCGTGCAGGCCGATCAGCCCCACCGTCGCCAGGCTGCCAAAGGCGGTGAAGATCGCCACCGCCGTCAGCACGGCGCGCGCCATGGTGCGCCGGCGCGCGAAATCAAAGGCGCGCTCCACGGCGGCGGCGAAGGCGCGGCGCTCGTAGTTTTCCTGGGTGAAGGCCTGCACCGTGGGCACGGCATTCAGGGTCTCGGTGCCGCGCGCGGCGGTGTCGGCAATGGAATCCTGGCTGGCGCGCGAGAGCTTGCGCACCCAGCGGCCGAACAGCAGCATCGGCACCATCACCAGCACGACCGCGCCCACCACCAGCAAGGCCAGTTTGGCGCTGGTGACGAACATCAACGTCAGCCCGCCCGTCAGGGTGACCAGGTTGCGCGCCGCCAGCGACGCCGAGGACCCGACCACGGTCTGGATCAGGGTGGTGTCGGCGGTCATGCGCGACAGCACTTCACCGGTGCGGGTGACTTCAAAAAATTGCGGCGAAAGGCCCAGCACATTGTCGAACACCGCCTTGCGGATGTCCGCCACCACCCGCTCGCCCAGCCAGGTGACCATGTAGAAGCGGATCGCCGAGGCCAGCCCCAGCACCCCTGCCGCCAGCACAAAGGCGAAATAGAAATCGGCCAGGCCATGGGCCTGGGCGGCGGACAGCCCGCGGGCATCGATCAGGCCACGGGCGAACTGGGGCAGGGCCAGGGTTGCGGCCGAGGACGCGATCAGGGCCAGCGACGCCAGGGCGATCCGCCCCCGATAGGGCCGCAGAAACGGCAGGATTCCCCGCAGGGGCCCCAAGGACCGCCCCTTTGGCCGTCCGGCCGCCACCCGGGCGGTTTCCTTCACAAAATCTTCGCCGGCCAAGGGATCGCCTGTTCGTTAAGCCTCGGTTGTATATAGGGATTGGCAGGGCGGCCAAAGCCACTATTGACGCCTTGCAGGCCCCCTTCCCCTCCCGTATAAGCCCGCCCTCGCGCCCGTCGGAAATGGGCGCCACGGAAAGGCCGTTAGGAACATGAAAAAGGGCATCCACCCCGACTATCACTTTGTCGAAGTTCAGCTGAACGACGGCACGACCTATAAGACCCGCACCACCCATGGCACCGCGGGCCAGAAGATCACCCTGGACATCGATCCCTCGACCCACCCGGCCTGGACTGGCGGCGACGCCAAGCTGATGGACCGCGGCGGCCGTCTGACGCGCTTCAACAAGAAGTTCGCGGGCTTTGTCAAAGCCTAACGGCTTTGAGTTGCCCGTCGCGCTACGCTGGCACTAACGACGGGTTCGTGAAGGCCTAAAGCCTACCGCCAGACAAAACCAAAACGCCGCCGGTCACCCGGCGGCGTTTTTGTTTGCGGATGGGTGTTGGCTTACTGGCTGAACGCCTGGGCCAGCGTGTCGAGCTGGCCGCGCGCGCCCGCCGACGGCACCTCGCCTTCGCCGAACAGGATGTCGTCCAGCCGGGCGATGCGGCGATACAGGCTGTCGCTGCGCACCAGGAGGTCCCTCAGTTCGCGCGGCAGCGGATCGGTATCCTCGGCGCAGCTTCCCAGGCAGATTTCGCGGCTGCCCAGGCGATAACGGTCGTTCATGGCATCGTCGCGCTCCATGTCGCCATCGCGCACCGCGCGCTGCACCAAGAGCCAGCTGGCCGCCTGCATCAGGCGGGTGGTGACGCGCATGCTTTCGCCGGCATAGAGCATGGCGGCCTTGCGCGGCAGCACGCGCGCTTCTTCGCGCCCCTTGCCGTCAAGGTAACGCGCGGTTTCCTCCACCAGCGCCATGCCTTCATCGAAGGTGCGGTCGAACATGACGGTATCGGTGAAGCTTTCATTCTCTTGCATGGCGGTCCCCACTTGCAGACCGGACGCTAGCAAGCCTCCCGCGAAGCGCAAGCCCCGCCCGTTAGTAAATGGCGAGAAATGCGCAGCAAGGCGCAGCCGCGCAACATTCTATTGTGCGTATTAACATTGATGCTTCACGCATTTACTTCTTGAAGAAGTTTTCCGCCGCGGATTTGGTGGCCTGGCGGGCGGCTATGCCAGCGCGGCAACGCCCGATTTCGCCTTCCAGTCGCGCGATGCGCTGTTCCAGTTCATGCTCCGAAAAGGCCGAGATATCCTCGCCCAGAACAATGTCCGGCAGTTTCTTGCGCGGCTGAAGATCGTCCAGGTCCATCGCCTTGCTCCTCGTTTGCGTTTAGTCTGATCGGGTGAAAAGCAGCGCGCAAGTCATGAAAGCCATTCATGTTTCGGGTCCAGGCAAGGACTATCGACTGGTCCTGGCCGGGGAACCCCAGCCCATGCCGCAAGCGGGCGAAGTCCTGATCAGGAACGCGGCAGCGGGCCTGAACAATGCCGATCTTCTGCAGGCGCGCGGGGCTTATCCGCCGCCGCCGGGAGCATCGCAAATCCTGGGGCTGGAAGTGTCCGGCGTCATTGCCGCGCTGGGCGAGGACGTGAATGGCTTTGCGGTTGGCGATCCGGTCTGCGCCCTGCTCTCCGGTGGCGGCTATGCACAATTCGCCATCGCCGATGCCGGCTCGGTCTTGCCGGTGCCGCAGGGCGTGGATCTTGTCGATGCGGCGGGCCTGCCGGAAGCCGGCTTCACCGCATGGACCAACATCATCGACACGGCGCACCTTGCTCCCGGCGAAACGCTGCTGGTGCATGGCGGCACCAGCGGCATCGGCAGCCTGGCGATCCAGATCTTTGCCGCACGCGGACACCGGGTGTTCACCACCGTGGGCAGCGAAGAAAAACGCGAAGCCGCCCGGACATTCGGCGCGGCGCGCAGCATCAATTATCGCAGCGAGGATTTTGTCGCCGTGGTGAAAGCGGAGACCGGCGGCAAAGGCGTGGACGTCATCCTGGACATGGTCGGCGGCGACTACATCCAGCGCAACATCGAGGCCGCCGCGATATGGGGCCGCATCGTCAACATCGCCTATCAGCAGGGCTTCAAGGCCGAGGTGAATTTCGCGCCGGTCCTGACCAAGCGGCTGACCTTAGGTGCGACCACCCTGCGGTCCCGCACCCCAGCCGAAAAACAGGCGATCCGCGATGCCTTGCTGAAGGAGGTCTGGCCTCTGGTCGGAACCCAGATTCGACCCGTGGTGGCGCAGACCTTTCCCCTGGCCGAGGCGCAGAAGGCCCATGAATTCATGGCCAAAACCGGCCATATCGGCAAAATCCTGCTTTCCTCCGCCTGAAAGTCTTTGCGCTGGCCCGCCGGGCTGGCTAAAAGACCGCATTCCTCGAAAGGATTAGCCTGACGAGGGGCGGCGGGCCCGGATACGGCCCTTCGCTCAACGGGAGAGAAATACCATGGCCGTCGAACAGAAGCCCCTGATGCCCAAAGCCACCGCCGTCTGGCTGGTGGACAATACCGGTCTGTCCTTCGAGCAGATCGCCGATTTCTGCGGATTGCATCCGCTGGAAGTCAAAGGCATCGCCGACGAAGATGTCGCCAAGGGCATCAAGGGCCAGGACCCGGTCGCCACCGGCCAGCTCACCCGCGAGCAGATCGCCGAAGCCGAAGGCAATCCCAAGAAGCGCCTGAAGATGGCCGCGCCCAAGCACAAGATGCCGAATGTGCGCCAGAAGCGCGCCCCGCGTTACACGCCGGTCAGCAAGCGCCAGGACAAGCCCGACGCGGTCTACTGGCTGATCCGCAACCATCCCGAATTCACCGACAGCGATATCATCAAGCTGATCGGCACCACCAAGGCAACCATCGCCAAGATCCGCGAGCGTTCGCACTGGAACGCGGCCAACATCAAGGCGGTGGACCCGGTCACCCTGGGCCTGTGCTCGCAGCTGGAACTTGATCTTGCCGTGACGCGCGCCGGCGCCAAGTTCGAACGCGCCCAGAAGCGCGCCGCCAAGAAGGGCGCAGCCCTGAAGTCCATCGCCGAAACCACCGCGCCCGCGGCGGCGGCGATTC
This sequence comes from Alphaproteobacteria bacterium, assembly GCA_947482125.1. GTDB lineage: Bacteria > Pseudomonadota > Alphaproteobacteria > Micropepsales > Micropepsaceae > Rhizomicrobium. The sequence continues at coordinate 4,700 of CANKIV010000062.1, read as the reverse complement.
CCGAAGAACTGCCGCCGCGCGAGGAAGAGCCGTCGCAGGGCACGCCGGCACCGGACGATTACGTCCAGTCCAGCGAACTGGAACAGGACTAGTCGTTCCGGGACATCAGATCAGGTATTTCGCGGCGACGAATCCCGAAATAATCACGAGCAGGAAGACGAACAGCGTCGCCTCCAGCCGCTTCTCGATGAAGCGGCGCGCCTGTTCGCCTTTCCAGTAGAGCAGTCCCGCCACCAGAAAATAGCGCCCGCCGCGGGTGAGAACCGACAGTGCCATGAACATCGCGAAGCTGTAATGGGCAAAGCCCGAGGCGATGGTGACCAGCTTGTAGGGCAGCGGGCTGAAGCCCTTGCCGATGATCACCCAGGCGCCGTAGGTCGCATACCATTGCTGGAACTGGGTCAGGTCATCGCCCAGATGATAAATCCGGATAAGCCACTGGCCCAGGGAATCGAACAGGAAGGCGCCGATCGCATAGCCCGCCGCGCCGCCCAGCACCGACCACAGGGTGCACCAGGCCGCGAGCTTCCAGGCCTTGGCCCGATCGGCCATCACCATCGGAATCAGCATGATGTCGGTGGGGATGGGAAAGAAGGAGGCTTCGGCAAAGGTCAGGCCGCCCAGTGCGCGCCAGGCGTTCTTGCCCTTGGCGTTGCGCATCATCCAGTCATACAGGCTGCGCACAATGCCGGCCTTGGCGGCCGGCGGATCAGTAAAGGTCATATCACGCTCCCGGGGCGGGCCTTCCTAACATTGCCGCGCCTTTCGTCAAACCGGGCGTCAACCTTGCCGCCAAATGCGGCTTTCTTTAGCGTGGCCTCGCGATGGCCATTCAAAGACGCGACCGTAAAATCGTCACAAAAGAGGCGGCACGAACGCGCCGCGCCAGGCCCTATGAAGACGGGCTGGACCGGACCCCTGCCAATCACCAGCCGCTGACCCCGCTGACTTTTCTGGAGCGGGCCGCCAGCGCGTTTCCCGGCCGCACCGCGATCATTCATGGCCGCCAGCGCATCCGCTATGCAGACTTCTACGCCCGCAGCCGCCGCCTGGCCTCGGCGCTGGCCAAGCAGGGCATCGGAAAGGGCGACACGGTAGCGGTGATGCTGTCCAACACCCCGCCCATGCTGGAAGCCCATTATGGCGTGCCCATGCTGGGGGCGGTGCTGAACGCCCTCAACACGCGGCTGGATGCCGCCGCCATCGCCTTCATGCTGGAGCATGGCGGGGCGAAGATTCTGATCACCGACCGGGAATTTTCCGCCACCATCGCCGCGGCGCTGAAGCTGCTGAAGAAAAAGCCGCTGGTGATCGATTACGACGATCCGGAATTCCCCCAGAGCGGCGCGCGGCTGGGAAAGATCGACTACGAGAAATTCCTCAAAAGCGGCGACCCCAAATTTTCCTGGAAGATGCCGGACGATGAATGGGATGCCATCGCGCTGAACTATACCTCTGGTACCACCGGCAATCCCAAGGGCGTGGTCTATCACCATCGCGGCGCGGCCCTGATGTGCTACGGCAATGCCCTGGCCGGCACCATGGTGGATCATCTCGTGCTGCTGTGGACCTTGCCTATGTTCCACTGCAACGGCTGGTGCATGCCCTGGTCGCTGTCGGCGGTGGCGGGCACCCATGTCTGCCTGCGCTGGGTGCGGGCCGGCGCGATCTTCACGGCCCTGGCCGAGCATGGCGTCACCCATCTGTGCGGCGCCCCGGTCGTGATGTCGGCGCTGGTCAATGCCAGCGATGCCGAACGCAAGAGCTTCCCGCAGAAAGTGCGCTTCATGGCCGCTGCCGCGCCACCGCCCGAAAGCGTTCTGGCGGCGATGGCGGAAGCCGGTTTCGAAGTGGTGCATGTCTATGGCCTGACCGAGGTTTATGGCCCCGCCGTTGTCAATGAATGGCATGACGAATGGGATGCGCTGGACAGCGCTGGGCGTGCGTCGAAGAAAGCGCGCCAGGGCGTGCGCTATGCGCCGCTGGAAGAGCTGGCGGTGCTGAACCCCAAGACCCTGAAACCGGTACCCGCCGACGGCAAGACCATCGGCGAAGTCATGATGCGCGGCAATATCGTGATGCGCGGCTATCTGAAGAATCCCGAGGCGACGCGCGAGGCCTTCAAGGGCGGCTGGTTTCACACCGGCGACCTGGGGGTGATGTATCCCGACGGCTATATCCAGCTGAAGGACCGTTCCAAGGATATCATCATTTCCGGTGGCGAGAACATCTCGTCCATTGAGGTCGAGAACGCCATCGCCAGGCATCCCGCCGTGCTGTTCGTGGCGGTGGTCGCAAAGCCCGACGCCAAGTGGGGCGAGAGCCCTTGCGCCTTTGTGGAGCTGCGGCCCGGCAAGGCTGTTTCGCAAAGCGAAATTCTGGATTTCACGCGAGAGCGCCTGGCCAAGTTCAAGATGCCGCGCACGGTGGTCTTTTCCGAATTGCCCAAGACGTCCACGGGCAAGATTCAGAAATTCGTCCTGCGGGAAATGGCGAAAAATCTATGAGCAGTCCCCGCGGCTGCGCGCCATTCTTGAATTGGCGCTCCGGCTTTCGCCTACGCGCTGGCGCGCGCCGCCGGGGACTAGAACTCAGTTGATGGTGGTTGCTCGAAGCCGCTCGAGCTCGTCCTTGATTCGGAGTTTTTGCTTTTTCAAAGCCGCGATCCGAATCTCATCCCAATCGGGATTGGACATCTCGCTCTCGATGATATTTTCGATTTTCTTGTGCTGGTTGGACAGATGGTTGATGTGTCCTTGTATCGCCATGCATTCACCTCATCGTTAGATTTCGGCTGGCGCGCAACACTTAGGCGGTACGCGCCTGGCCCGAAAATTCAACCACCAAACACCCGTCCTGTCATCCCCAAAAAATCAGGGGAACGGAACTCTTTGAGCCAGCCTTAAGAAGTGCTAACGGGGGTCCCATGGCGCGGCAGGGAACAGCAAAAGGCGAAGCGGAACGGCTGGTTATCGGCCTGTCGGGGGCGTCGGGCGTTGCCTATGGCATCCGCATGCTGGAAGCCCTGCGCGACTTGGGGATCGAATCGCATCTGGTCATGACCAAGCCGGCGGAAATGACCATCGGTTATGAGACCAGGCTTTCGCCCAAGCAGGTCGCCGCCAAGGCGGATTACACCTATGCGATCCAGGACATCGCCGCGCCCATCGCCAGCGGCAGCTTCCGGACGCGCGGCATGATCGTGGCGCCCTGCAGCGTGCGCACCATGAGCGAGATCGCCACCGGCGTGACCACCAACTGCCTGACCCGCGCCGCCGATGTGATGCTGAAAGAGCGCCGCCCGCTGGTGCTGATGGTGCGCGAGACGCCGCTGCATCTGGGCCATCTGCGCACCATGACGGCGCTGGCGGAAATGGGCGCGATCATCCTGCCGCCGGTTCCGGCTTTTTATGCCGAACCCAAGACCCTGTCCGACCTGATAGACCAGATGGTGGGCCGCGCCCTGGACCTGTTCGGGTATGACTGGCCCGACATGAAGCGCTGGGGCGAGACGATCGCCAAGAGCCGACGCAAGAAGAGTGTGAAATGAGCCGTGTGGTTGGTCCCGACGAAGTCGCCGCCCGCGCCAAGCTGACACAGCTGACGCAGGAGCATCGCGACCTGGACGCCGCCATCGATGCCATGGTGCGGGCGGGCAATCCCGACCTGATGGCACTGGCGCGGCTGAAAAAGCGCAAGCTTCAGCTCAAGGACGAAATCACCGAAATCAACAACGGGCTGCTGCCGGATATCATCGCCTGATCGCGATCAGGCGGGAGCGAGTTCGCCGAGCTTCTTGCGGATGGCATCCAGTGCAAGCGACGGATTGCCGTTGTCCGGTCCGCCGGCCTGGGCCATGTCGGGACGTCCGCCACCGCCCTTGCCGCCCAAGGCTTCCGCCGCCACCCGCACCAGATCCACCGCGCTGATGCGCGCGGTCAGATCATCGGTGACGCCGGCCACGATGGAGACCTTGCCGTCCGCCACCGCCACAAAGGCGACCACGCCGGAACCGACCTGCGATTTGGCGCCATCGGCCAGGCTCTTGAGGTCCTTGGGCGAGACGCCTTCCACCAGCCGCAGCACCGCCTTCAGGCCTGAAATGGTTTCGCTTTCGTCGCCGCCCTTGGCGGGCCCGGCCAATGCCAGCTGCTTCTTGGCTTCCGCCAGTTCGCGTTCCAGCTTGCGGCGCTCGTCCGACAATTGCGCCACGCGCGCCGACAGTTCGCCGATGGGGGCCTTGATGGCGGAGGCCGCTTCGCGGGCAATTTCCGCCTGGCCCGAAAGATAGCGGCGGGCATGTTCCGAAGTCAGCGCCTCGATGCGGCGCACACCCGCCGCCACGGCGCTTTCCGCCAGAATCGTGAACAGGCCGATATCGCCCAACCGGTGCACATGGGTGCCACCGCAGAGTTCGACCGAATAGGATTTTTCGCCGTCCAGATCGGCGCCCATCGACAGCACCCGCACCTCGTCGCCGTATTTTTCGCCGAACAAGGCTTCGGCGCCCGCCGCCACGGCCTGGTCGGTCGGCATCAGGCGGGTGGTGGTGTCGGAATTCTGGCGGATCACCTGGTTGACCTGGGCCTCGATCTTTTCCAGTTCTTCGGGCGATACGGGCTTGGGATGCGAGAAGTCAAAGCGCAGCCGCTCGGCATTGACCAGGGAGCCCTTCTGGCTGACATGCGTGCCCAGCACGC
>CANKIV010000061.1 GCA_947482125.1 Alphaproteobacteria bacterium | reverse complement strand
GGCCGTCGCCAACCGTGTCCCGCAATTGTGTAATCAGTGCGCGGACTTGTGCCGGGTCGCTGATGTTTCGCGCGAAGAGGATGAAGCCCCACGGCTTCACATCGCGAAAGAAATCGCGTTCCACCGCCGACAGAGTCGTGCCGGCGCATCCGTAAATCGCACGAGACCGCATATCGCTATCTGCCGAGGAAACAGCCGCCGCCGTCCGCCTTCAACCGGTCGCACAGGGCAGAGGCCACTTCACGGTCGCCAAAGCCGGCGATGCGCAGCCGGTACCAGGTGCCCTTTTCGCCAAGATCGGCCTGCTGGATATCGGAATTGTAGCCGGTCAGCAGCGCCGCATGCTTGCCCTTGTAGGCGCGCCAGGCGGTATCGGCCTCGGCCTGGCTCTTGAAGGCCCCGATCTGCAGGACATAGGCCCCGCCAGCGGCGGCGGGCTTGGCAGCCACAGGAGCCGGAGCCGGCGTGGTGGCTACCGGTGCACCCAGCGCGCGGGGGGCCCCTGTCGCCGGACCTGCGGGGGCGGTCACCGCCGGCTTCATGGCGGGCGGCGGCGTTGCCTGGCTCTGCTGGATCAGAGACGCCACTGTTTTGGCGGGCGCGGGCTTGGCGGGCGCCGGTGCGGGTTTGGCGGGCGCGGCAGCCATTTTCGGCGCGGGCGGCGGCGCGGTGACCGGAGCGGGTTTCACAGGTGCAGGCGCGGGCGCAGCGGCAACCGGCGCGGGCTTGGGCGCTTGCGCGACAGGCGGCGGCGCAGCTGGCTTGGCGGCATCCACCGGCGCAGCCTCGGCAGCATCGTCGGGCGGCGCGGGCTGCTCGTAAATCTTGAAGCCCTGATAGGGCACGTTGGTGCCGCCCGCCTGTTGCGGCGCGACTTTCTCCGGGCCATTTGCGGCGGTCAGGATCGGGGTTTCACCCCGCCCCCGCGCCACGCCCTGGGTGTAGGCCAGCCACACCACGCCAGCGAACATCGCCAGCACCAGCAGCGCCAGCACAATCAGCAGCGGCAGGCGCGAGCCTTCGACGTCGTCATCTTCTTCCGAGCCGTCGAACACCCGCACTTCGTCGCTGGGCTCGTAAACGCGGCGCTCGTAATTGGCCATGAAGGTTCCCGAATCTGCTGGCCGCGATCTTAGCACCAGCGCGCTGGCGAATCATGGGCTTCTAAAGCTGGATTTCGGTGCTGAAAACGCGGCTGTACTCGGCCAGGGCGAAGCGGTCGGTCATGCCGGCGATATAGTCCCGGGCCACGGTGCCGGGAACCGCCTGCCGCGCAGCCATCGCCCAGTCGGGCGGCAGCAGGTCGGGATCGGCGACAAAGGCCTCGAACAGGTCGGTGACCACCGCCTGGGCGCGGTTCATGGATGATGCCACGCGCGGATGGCGATACATGTTGCGCATCTGGAAACCCTTGAGCGCCTTCACCCGTTCGAACAGCGCCGGGGAAAAGGCAGCGGTAGCCCTGCCCGCCCCGCGCAACGCCGCCGGACTGGCGAACTGGCCCGCCTCGAGATTGGCGCGGGTCTGCGCCAGCACATCCTCCATCAGCTCACTGATCAGTGTACGGATCAGTTCCCCGATGAAGCGCGACAGTTCCAGCTCACCGTGCCGGTCCAGAACGCCTTTCACATGCGCGTCCACCAGCGGCCATTCCAGCAAGTCGTGGACGGTGAACAGCCCCGCCCGCAAGCCGTCATCAATGTCATGGCTGACATAGGCGATGTCGTCGGCCAGCGCCGCCAGCTGCGCTTCCAGCCCGGGCCAGCTAGCCAGTTCCAGCGGCCAGCGCTGGTCGAAGCTGGCGATGGGCCCCGGCTGCGCGCCCGTCAGCGGGCCATTATGCTTGACCAATCCCTCCAGCGTTTCCCAGGTGAGATTGAGGCCGTCGAAATCGGCGTAACGATGTTCGAGTTTCGTGACCAACCTTAAGGCATGGGCATTGTGATCGAAGCCGCCGATATGCTTGGTCACCGCGTCCAGCGCTTCCTCGCCGGCATGGCCGAAGGGCGTGTGTCCCAGGTCATGGGCCAGCGCCACTGTCTCGGCCAGGTCTTCATCGGCGGCGAGCGTGCGCGCCAGGCTGCGTGCCAGTTGCGCCACTTCCAGCGAATGGGTGAGACGGGTGCGGTAGTAATCGCCTTCATGCTGAACAAAGACCTGGGTCTTGTGTTTCAGGCGGCGGAAGGCGGTGGAATGGATGATCCGATCGCGGTCTCTGGAGTAGCAGCTGCGGGTGGCACTTTCCGTTTCGGGATGGAGCCGGCCCCGGCTGGCCTCCGGCCGGGCGGCATAGGCGGCGTGCACCCCCGGCGGGCTGACCACCGCGCCCAATAACCGCCCCGCGGGCGCGGTTTTGGGCGTATCCCGGGTGTTGGTTTCGGCCATGACGAGGACTACATAGAGGGTACGCTCCAGACTGCAAGCGTCCCCGAAAGAATTGCCATGACCGCCATGCCCGTCACCCTCTCCGCCCGCGCCGCCAGGCGGATCGCCGATATCCTCAAGGCCGAAGACCGGCCCGCGGCCTTGCGGGTCGCCGTGACCGGCGGCGGCTGTTCGGGGTTCCAGTACAATTTCGCGCTGGACGAGGCCCAGCTGGACGAGGATCTGGTGGTGGAGCGCGATGGCGCCAGGGTGCTGATCGATCCGGTGTCGCTGGATTTCCTGGCGGGCGCGGAAATCGATTTCACCGACGACCTGATCGGCCAGGCCTTCAAGGTCAACAATCCCAATGCGACGGCTTCCTGCGGCTGCGGCACCTCCTTCACCGTATGAAAATCGCCACCTGGAACGTCAATTCGGTGAAGGCGCGGCTTGAGCCTGCCCTGGCCTGGCTGAAGGAGGCCAATCCGGATGTGGTCTGCCTGCAGGAAATCAAAACCGTCGAAGAGAATTTCCCGCGCGAGGCGTTTGAAGCACTGGGCTATAATTGCGCCGTACACGGACAAAAAAGCTATAACGGCGTCGCCATCCTCTCCAAGCGGCCGATGGAAGACGTCACGCCCCGCCTGCCCGCCGCCGATGGCGTGCTGGACGATCACTCCCGCTATCTCGAAGCCCTGATCGCCGGCGACAAGGGTGTGGTGCGGGTGGCGTCCATCTATGCGCCCAACGGCAATCCCTTCCCCGGTCCAAAGTTCGACTACAAGCTGGCCTGGCTGGAAAGATTGCGCCTGCATGCGCGGGGACTGCTGAAGAATGAAGAGCCGGTGGTGCTGATGGGCGATTACAACATCATCCCCGAAGACAAGGATGCCGCCAGGCCCAAGGCATGGCTGAAGGACGCGCTGTTCCAGCCCGAATCCAAGGCGGCCCTGCGGCGGATTGAAAATCTCGGCTACACCGATGCGTTTCGCGCCCTCCATGCCGAAGGCGGCCACTACACCTTCTGGGACTATTTCGGGTCGTGGGAGCGCGACAATGGCATCCGCATCGATCACATATTGCTGTCGCCGCAGGCGACCGACAGGCTGAAAAAATGCGGCATCGACCGCCATGTGCGCGGCGCGGCCGAGAAACCGTCCGATCACGTGCCTGTCTGGTGTGAGCTGACGATCTGACCTGTCTTTTTGCCGCCCCATTCTCGGCTATAGTGCGCCATCCCATGTTTGCGAAAATCCTGCTGGCTGTTTCCATCCTGACCTGCGCATCACCGGCGCTGGCGGCGGACAAGCGCATCTACAAGATCGACAGCCTGATCGCCACCCAGAAGGACGGCAAGGTCGTGGTTCAGGCCACCGGCGCGGTGCAGACAGGGGGGTGGAAAAGTCCGCGCCTGCGTGTGATCCAGAGCGACGGCAACCGCACCCTGACCATCGAATTCCTGGCGACGCCGCCGCCGTCCAGCATGGTGGTGATCGAGGCCCTGATGCCGGTCACGGCTTCCGCCGAATTCAAGACGCATGGCAAAGGCTCGGTGCGCGTCATCACCATCGCCAATGAAATGACGACGCAGATTTTGAAGTGATGCATGCAGATTGACGTGATTTCAGACACGGTCTGCCCCTGGTGCTTCATCGGCAAGCGCCGGCTGCAGCGGGCCATGGACATGCGCCCTTCCATCACCTTTGACGTGAAATGGCGGCCCTATCAACTGGACACCACGGTGCCGCGCACCGGCATGGACCGCCAGGCCTATATGCGCCTCAAGTTCGGCGACGACCCCAAAAAGATAGTGGAGATGTACAAGCTGATCGCAGCCGAAGGCGACAAGGAAGGCATCGCCTTCGACTTCGCCGCGATCCAGCGCCGCCCCAACACCCTGGATTCCCACCGCCTGATCCGCTGGGCAGCGGCCGCCGGTGTGCAGGACGAAGTTGTCGAGCGGCTGTTCATTTCCTATTTTGAAAATGGCGAGGATATCGGCGATATCCGCGTGCTGGCCGACATCGCCGATGTCTGCGGCATGGACGGGGTGGAAACGGCGCAGATGCTGGAAGACGGCACCGATCTGGAGCTGGTGGCGCGCGAGGACCAGATTGCCCGGGAAATGGGCATCACCGGCGTGCCCGCCATGATCTTCGGCGGCAAGCTGGCTGTTTCGGGCGCACGCGAGGCCGAAGTGCTGGCGTCGGTGATCGATCGCGTCACCGAAATGGGCGGCGGCGAGCCCACCCCGTCAGACGATGACGCGGACGACGAGGACTGACGTCAGCGGATGCGGCGCACCGAGGACACCGCATCGTTGAATCCCTGATCCGTCAGGTTGCGGATGTCGCGGTCCACCGTGATGCAGCGGCCCTGGAATTCGGAATGCTCGCACAATTCCCACACCCCGGAGCGCACGATCACGCTGGAAACCTCGTCATTGAATCGCAGGGATTCCAGGTTGCGGTTCTCGCCGACGATGCGGCGGCTATCGCCCTGAAAATCGGAATGCTGGAACAGAGTTATGCCGCCGCCGCCGGCATCACGGCGGTCGAAGTCGCGCCGGTCATCACGGCGATCGTCACGTCGATCGTCCCTGCGGCCAAAGCCGCCACCGCCGGCCACCAGCCGCGCCGAGGAGATGCGGTCATTGAAACCGTCATTCACCAGATTGGGATTGTCGCGATAGAGCGTGATGCAGCGTCCCTGAAAATCGGCATGTTCGCACACTTCCCACACCCCGCCCTGGATGCGGATGGAGGAAACCGCGTCGTTGAAGCGCAGGCCCTGAAAATCGCGGATCTCGCCCCGGATCACTTCCTGACGGCCCTGATAATCGGAATGTTCGTAGAGGATCGCCATCGGACCGCCCTGGGCATGGACGGCGTGCGCAAATCCCAGCGACACCAGCGCGATGGCCGCGCCGAAAACTCTTCCCCGCATGATACCCCCCTGGAAAAATGCACGGCACAATCGCTCCACTGTAGCGCGGAATACTGCAGTGTAAAACTGGTTTAAGCGGCTAAGCCGCGTCTGCCACGACCTTGTTTCGGCCGGTGCGCTTGGCGCGATAGAGGGCCTGGTCGGCGCGGTGCAGCAACTGGTCGGCGTCGTCGCCCTCGCCTTCGGCCTTGGCGATGCCGATGGAGATGGTGATGTTGAGCTGGCCCGGGGCGCGGCTGATCCGGACCGGAGTGGTCTCGATCGACTGGCGCAGGCGCTCGGCGATGTTATAGGCGAAGGCCATGTCGGTATCGGGCATGGCGACCACGAATTCCTCGCCGCCATAGCGGCAGGCCAGGTCGATGCCGCGGGTGTTGGCGGCGATGCGGGCGGCGAATTCCTTCAGCACCTCGTCGCCGATGTCATGGCCATAGGTGTCGTTGACCTGCTTGAAGAAATCGATGTCCATGATGACAAAGGCCAGCGGCCGCTCGTTCTTCTTGGCGTTTGACAGCAGCGTGTCGAGATGGCGGCTCATGTAGCGGCGATTGTGCAGGCCGGTAAGCTGGTCTGTGATCGCCATTTCCAGACTGAGCTGGACATTGTGGCGCAGCCGGTCGGCATAGCGCTTCTTGCGCAACTGGGTGCGAACCCGCGCCACCAGTTCATTCTTGTCGACAGGACGGGTCAGGTAATCGTTGACGCCCATTTCCAGGGCCTGGGTCAGCTTGCGTCGGTCGCCGTCGCTAACCACAACAAGGATCGGGACATGCCGGCCTTCAGGAAGGGACCGCAGCTGCGAGCACAGGCGCAGGCCGTCAAAGCCGCGCATGCCCAGTGACACCACAATCAGGTCGTAGTCGCCGCCTTTCACGCGCACCAGGGCTTCTTCAAAGGTATCGGCGGAGGACACTTCATGGGTCGGCGTCAGCGCGCTGGCGAACCAGGCGACGGATTCAGCGCGGTCCTCGATCACCAGGATGCGGCCCGACAGGTTGTTGTCGATCAGTGTCTCGGCCGGATCAATCAGCCCCATGCCCTGGCCGGTCGACTCGCGCATGCGCAATTCGTCGGTCATCATCTTCAGGCGCACCAGACTGCGCACCTGCGCGAACAGCGCGGCATCATCCACCGGCTTGGTGAGGAAGTCGTCGGCGCCGGCATCCAGGCCGGCGACGCGGTCGGACGGCTGGTCCAGCGCGGTCACCATCACCACGGGGACATGGGCGGTCTTGGGATTGGACTTGATCCGGCGGCAGACTTCGAAACCGTCCATGCCGGGCATCATGACATCGAGCAGCACGATATCGAGCGCGCCCTCGTCCATCTTGGCCAGGCATTCCAGACCGTTGAAGGCGGTGATGACCTCAAAATACTCCGCCGTCAGCTTCGCTTCCAGAAGCTTGACGTTGGAGAGGATGTCATCAACGACGAGAACCCGCGCTGTCATGACCTAGCCGATGAAGCGCCGCACGGTTTCCAGAAAGCTGGTCACCGAAATGGGTTTGGAGATATAGGCCTCGCAGCCACCCTGGCGGATGACTTCTTCGTCGCCCTTCATGGCGAAGGCGGTGACGGCGACGACGGGGATACCCTTGAGCGAATCGTCTTCCTTGAGCCATTTGGTGACTTCCAGGCCCGAGACTTCCGGCAGCTGGATGTCCATCAGGATCAGGTCGGGATGGTGTTCGCGCGCGATGTCCAGCGCTTCCATGCCATCCTTGGTCTGCAGGATGTTGTAGCCATGGGCGTCGAGCAGGTCATGGAAGAGCTTCATGTTGAGCTCATTGTCTTCCACGATCAGGACCGTCTTGGTTTTCGCGTCCATGGCTGCTCTCCGGCGGCATACCGCCACTCCCAGGTCCCAAAACGGGCTCTGGCTGTTTTGACCAGTATTAGGGATTATCTCTTAACGCTCCCTTGACGATGCCAGGCCCCATGACCTCCGAAAACGCGGAAATCCTCGCTTTAGAAGCCCTTGGCTGGCTGGCCGGGGAAGAAGATGGCCTTGAGAAGTTCCTCAGCCAGTCCGGCATCGAGGCGGACGCTTTGCGGGCCGGCGCCGGCAGTCCGGAGATGAATGCGGCCGTTTTGGACTTTTTGCTCGGCCATGAGGACCTACTGCTGCGCTTTTGCGAAAGCGCGGAGGTAGAACCCAAGGACGTGCATCGGGCGCGGCACGCCTTTGGTGCGCAGGAGCTCAGGGAAATCTGATGCGCTTCGGTATCGATCTGGGCGGGACCAAGACCGAACTGCTGGCGCTCGGCCCCGGCGGGGTCGAACGCTGGCGCAAGCGCGTGGCGACGGTGAAGGACTATGACGGTACCGTCCGCGCCCTTGCCGAACTGGTTCGGGAGGCCGAAAGCCAGACCGGCGGGCAAGGCAGCATCGGTCTCGCCATCCCCGGCTGCGAAACCGCTTCCGGCATCATCAAGAATGCCAATTCGACCTGGCTGATCGGCCATCCCTTTCGCAAGGACCTGCAAGATGCGCTGGGCCGCGAGTTGCGGCTGGCCAATGACGCCAACTGTTTTGCCTTGTCGGAGGCCAGCGACGGCGCCGGCGCGGGCGAAGCTGTGGTATTCGGCGTCATCGCCGGGACCGGCGTGGGCGGCGGCGTGGTGGTGAACGGGCAGGTGCTGGGCGGCGCGCATGGCATTGCGGGGGAATGGGGACACATGCCCCTGCCCGCGCCGAGCGTCGAAGAAGTGACCAGCGCGCCCCTCTGCTACTGCGGCAAGCGCGGCTGCCTGGAAAGCTGGTGCAGCGGTCCGGCGCTGTCGGCGGACTTCAAGCGCGCCACCGGACGTGACGCGACCGCCGAAGAGATCGCGGCGTCCGGCGGTGCGCAGGAACGCGCCGCGATGGACCGGCTGGTGGACCGGCTGGCCCGCAGCCTGGCGACGGTGGTGAACATCCTGGATCCCGATGTCATCGTGATGGGCGGGGGGCTGTCGAATATCGCGCGGCTCTACAGCGACCTGCCGCCACTGGTGGAGGAGTACGCTTTCACTTTGGGTGCGCAGCCGAAGATCGTGAAGAACATGCACGGCGATTCCAGCGGCGTAAGAGGAGCGGCCTGGTTGTGGCCGGAGTAGAAGGTTGGCCCGCCTTCTGCCGTGACTGCCTTTCCGACGTCTCCTTATCGGTCGCTCCGGCTCGCGCCGACGCTCCTGCGGATGCGCCCTGCCCGGCCTGCGGCTCGACGCGGATACTCGCGCACCCCGAACTGGACAGGCTCACCATCGCGCATATGGACTGCGACGCCTTCTATGCCGCCATCGAGAAACGCGACGATCCCTCGCTGAAGGACAAGCCGGTGATCGTGGGCGGCGAGACGCGGGGCGTGGTCTCCACCTGCTGCTACATCGCCCGCACCTATGGCGTGCGCTCGGCCATGCCGATGTTTCAGGCCAAGCGATTATGCCCGCAAGCCGTCATCCTCAAGCCGCGCCATGGCCATTACAGCGCGGTGGCCCGCCAGATCCGGAAAATGATGGAAGACCTGACGCCGCTGGTGGAGCCGCTGTCGCTGGACGAAGCCTTTCTGGACCTGTCGGGCACCGAGCGCATCCATCACCGTACGCCCGCGAAGACCATGGCGGCTCTGGCGGCCCGGATTGAACGGGAAATCGCCATCACCGTCTCCATCGGCCTGTCGGGCAACAAATTCCTCGCCAAGCTGGCCAGCGAACTGGACAAGCCCAGGGGCTTTGCGGTGATCGGCATGGCGGAAGCCAAAAGCTTCCTGCGCGACAAGAAGATCGGCATCATGCGCGGAGCGGGCAAGGTGATGCAGGCCCAGCTGGAGCGCGACGGCCTCACCCTGGTCGGCCAGTTGCAGGACGCCGACCCGCGTGAGCTGGCGCGCCGCTATGGCGCCACCGGCCTGTGGCTGCACCGGATGGCCAATGCCGAGGATTCCCGCCCCGTCGATCCCGGCGGCGAGATGAAGACCATTTCATCGGAAACCACCTTCAATACCGACCTGTCGCGGCTGGCCGACCTGGAAAGCGTATTGTGGCGGCAATCCGAGCGGGTCAGCGCCCGCGCAAAATCCCATGGCCTGGCCGGCAAGACCATTGTGCTGAAGCTGAAGACTTCGGATTTCCGCTTGCGGACCCGCAGCGCCTCGCTGGACGCGCCCACCCAGCTTGCGGACCGCATCTTCCGCACCGCTCTGGCCGCCCTGAAACGGGAGGCCGACGGCACCCGTTTCCGGCTGTTGGGCGTGGGGCTTTCCAATCTTGCCCCCGAACTGGGCGCCGATCCCGCCAGCCTGATCGATACCGAAGGTGACAAGCGCGCCGCCGCCGAACGGGCCATGGACAAGATCCGGGCAAAATTTGGCGGCGAGTCGGTGGGAAAGGGCCGCGCTTTCAAAAAGCCGCGCCTCTGATAGGCTTTGCGCCTTCCCATTGAGGTTCATATGTCTGTCATCGAAGCCCGCCTGAAAGAGCTTGGCGTCACCCTGCCTACCCCGCCGGTGCCTGTCGCGTCTTATGTCCCCTGCACCCTCACCGGCAATCTGGTGTTCGTCTCCGGGCAAATCCCGATTGCCGACGGCGCGATCAAATATGTCGGCAAGCTGGGCGTGGACGTGCCGATGGAAGCCGGACAGGCGGCGGCACAGCTTTGCGCCATCAATGTGCTGGCGCAGTTGAAAGCCGCCATCGGCGATCTGGACCGGGTGGTGAAAGTTGTGCGGGTCGGCGTCTTCGTCAACGCCACGCCGGACTATACCCAGCATCCGGAAGTGGGGAACGGCGCTTCCGACCTGTTTGCCGCGGTGTTCGGCGATGCCGGCAAGCATGCCCGCGCCGCCATCGGGGTGGGCTCGCTGCCGCGCGGGGTGGCGGTGGAAGTGGACGCGATCTTCGAGATCAAGTGACGGCCCAGAATTCAGCAAAGCTGATTACCAGTGCGGCGGAAATCGGCGCGGCGCGCTGGAACGCGCTCGCCAACCCGTCCGGTGCGCCGGAGCCGCACCCTTTCACAAGTTATGAGTTTTTCGCGGCGCTGGAGGAATCCGGGTCAGCCTGCGCCAAAACAGGTTGGCAGCCCGCCCATCTGCTGATGGATGACGGGCTGATGCCGCTGTACCTGAAAAGCCATTCCTACGGCGAATATGTCTTCGACCACGCCTGGGCCGAAGCGCTGGAACGGGCGGGCGGCGACTATTATCCCAAGCTGCAATGCGCCGTACCCTTCACGCCGGTTACAGGAAAACGCCTGCTGGGGAATGCGGCTGCGCTGCTGAAGACAGCGGCGGGCGCGATGAAGCAGGTGGGCGCCTCGTCCCTGCACATCACGTTTCTCACGCGTGAGGAATGGCAGGCGGCGGGAGACGCGGGCTATCTGCTGCGCACCGGCCAGCAGTTTCATTGGGAAAATCCCGGCTACACCTCGTTCGACCAGTTCCTGGGAGAGTTGTCGTCCGCCAAGCGCAAGAACCTGCGCAAGGAGCGCGCTTCGGTACGCGACGCCGGCGTGACATTCGAGTGGCTGACGGGGACCGACATCACCGAGGCGCACTGGGACCTGTTCTTTGAGTTCTACATGGATACCGGCGGGCGCAAATGGGGAACGCCCTATCTCACCCGCGAATTCTTCTCCCGCCTCAGTCAGGGACTGGCGCACCAGACCCTGCTGGTGATGGCGAAGAAGGATGGTCGTCATATCGCCGGCGCCCTGAACCTGTTTGGCGACGGTGTGCTGTTCGGGCGCAACTGGGGCGCAGGGGAATACCTGCCCTTCCTGCATTTCGAAACCTGCTACTATCAGGCGATCGATTTCGCCATTGCCCGGGGGCTGAAAAGGGTTGAGGCCGGGGCGCAGGGCGAGCACAAATTGCTGCGCGGCTATCTGCCGGTGGAAACCTACAGCGCCCATGTCATCGCCCATCCCGGACTGGCGCGGGCGGTGGACAATTTCCTGGCCGCCGAGCGCGCGGCGGTGGCGGAACACATCACGGACCTTGCGGCCCATGCGCCGTTCAAGAAGGGGAAATGAATGGCCTACGACAACAACAATGTGTTTG
>CANKIV010000060.1 GCA_947482125.1 Alphaproteobacteria bacterium | reverse complement strand
TTGCGCCTTCCTCGGCCAGGAGCGCGAAGTGGAAATCCATGTAGCGCTCGGGCTGCTTGCGCGCCGCCAGCGAAGCCTTGGCGGCAAACATGGCGCCGGGGCCGTGCAGTTGCTCGATGGGATATTCGATGAAGGCGAAGCGCGTGTCGTTCTTGTGCGCGTCATAGTATTTCCTGCTCGCCGGCAGGGAGGCGCGGCAGAAGGGGCAGTCATAGTCGTAGAATTCGACAAAGGTCTTTTTGGCATCGGCCGGGCCGGTGACAAAGGCGACCTGGGGGTCGAAAAACGCCGCCTTGTTCATCAAGGCCGCGCTCTGCTGCGCCTTCTGCTTCATTTCCTCCTGTTGCTGGTAACGGCCCAGCATCGCCGCCGCCAGCTCGGGGTGGCGCATCAGGTAGGTCTGCATCTGCCGGTCGTTGATCGGCACCATGCCCTGGCCCGCCAGGGTCAGGATGGCGGCCACAGCCAGCGCCGCGCCGCCGATGGCGCCGGCAAGGGTAATCACAAACGCTCGCATTGCTATCCTCGTTGCTGGGCGGCCAGGGGACCGGCGGCGCCGATAATGTCCTGGGCGCGCTCCCAATCCGGGCTGCCCTGGGTCAGCTTGCCCCGTGCGCGGGTGGCAAACACCAGCGCGCGGCGCATGTCGCCCACATTGTACCACAGTTCGGCGGTGGACAGATCGGCCATCGGCACGTTCTTGAGCGCGGCATAGGCCCGGGCGGTCTGATACCAGGTGAAGATGTCGTCATTCTCCACCAGCAAGGCGGCCTTCAGATTTTTCAGCGCCTCGGCGGCCAGGTTCTGGTCTTCGATGGCGAGCTGGGCGCCCGCCAGGGCCAGCCGCAGCTGCGGCGCATTGGGGCGCAAGCTCACGGACTTCTGGTAATCAGCAAGGGCCAGCGCCGGCTTGGCCATGCTGACCTGGATCTGTCCGCGTACTTCATAGAAATACGGGTTGTTGGGCTCTTCCCTTATCAGGCTGCTGATTTCGGCCAGTGCCTTCTGGAAATCGGGCTGGCGCATATAGGTGAAGGAGCGGGCATAGCGCGCTGGCGCGCTGTTGTCGGAAACCGGATAGCGGGTGAGCGCGTCCTTCACCGGCAACACGAAACCGGCCAGCTTGGCCTGCACCATCCGAAAGGTGTGCAGCGTCTGCGGCGAATCCTGCACTTCACGATAGGGCGAGGCCTCGACTTTCTGGTTGAGGTCGAAGACGCGGTCCTGGCCGACCGGATGGCTCGAGGCGAAGCGGTCGGGACGGTAGTAAACCGAATGCATGGCGTCGGCCGTCGCGAAGCGCCGGAAGGTGTTGTACATGCCCATAGGCGACTGGCGGGTGGCCAGCAGCAGCTTGGCGGCGATCTGGTCGGCCGAGGATTCCTGCACGCGGGTGAATGTGGCGAACTGCGCTTCCGCAACGGCCTGGCCAAGGCCCATCATTACCATGCCGAGTTCGCCGGCGCCGGCGACCATCGCGCCCAGTCCGAGCACAATCGAGGCCAGCATCGGGATCATCGCCTTCTTGGCGCCATAGCTGCCGCGCGTCAGATGGGCGCCCGAGATATGTCCGGTTTCGTGCGCCATCACGCCGATCAGTTCGTTGGGCACGCGCAGCCACAGCAGCATGCCGGCGCAGATGAAGATATTGGCCGGCTGCATCGCGAAGGCGTTGATCATGGGATCGCCCACCAGATAGGTCTTTACCGCATCGGGATCGAGGCCGGCGGCGCGCGCCAGCGGCGCCTCATAGCTTTTGAGCATTTCCTCGGTTTCGGTATCGCGCAGGAGGCCAATGCCCTGAGCGTGCGCAGGGAGGGCATAGGCCAGCAATGCGGCGGCGAAACCGGCGGCGAAGCTGAATTTGCGCAAGGCGTGTGAAGACAAACCGGAATTCTCCTGATGCCCCACCCAACCCCGTACGGACCGTATGGGGAGGGGGGCGAAACGTCAAACAATACGCT
This sequence comes from Alphaproteobacteria bacterium, assembly GCA_947482125.1. Taxonomy (GTDB): domain Bacteria; phylum Pseudomonadota; class Alphaproteobacteria; order Micropepsales; family Micropepsaceae; genus Rhizomicrobium. Next base: position 9,485 of record CANKIV010000060.1, on the reverse strand, counting down.
TCTTTCTCCGATCCCGCTGGGGCATAAAGGCCCCCGAAATCAGCCCCTTTGGATGAAAATCGCGTCATGCTGTCCAAGCGTCTTTCCGCCCTGCTTGCCGCGCCCCTTCTGCTGGCCGGCTGCAACACCGTCTCAGCCGTCGGCGACAATTTCGCCGCCGCGGTCGGGCTCGCGGATGAGGCGCCCCGCAGCTACGCCTCCAGCGAAGTCTCCGAACCGACGCGGGCCGGCATGGCGGTGAGCGACGAGCCGCTGGCCGCACGCGCGGGCGCATCGGTGCTGGCATCGCAGGGCAGTGCGGTGGACGCCGTGGCCGCCATGTTTTTCACCCTGTCGGTGACCTATCCGGCATCGGCCGGGCTGGGCGCCGGCGGCATCTGCCTGGTGCGTGATGCCACCGGCCAGGTGACGGAGTTCGATTTTCTCACCCGTGCGCCGGCGCGCGGCGGCGCCTATGCGGTGCCGGGCGCGGTGCGCGGCTTTGCCGACATGCAGAAGATCCATGGCGCGCTGCCATGGCAACGCGTGGTCGCGCCGGCCGAGGCTTATGCCGCAACGGGTTTCCCCATTTCCCAGGCGCTCTCCGCGCGGCTTGCCGCGGGGCAGAATGTGGTGCGCCTGGATGCGGCGCTTGCGGCGGAGTTTCTGGATGAATCCGGCCAGCCGCGCGCCACAGGCACCGAAGTGCGCAATCCGGCGCTGGGACTGACGCTGAGCCAGATCCGCCTCGGCGGCGCGGAAGGTTTTTACTCAGGCGCCGTGGGCGCGCGCATCGAAGCCTATTCCAACGCGCAGGGCGGGGCCGTCACGCTCGACGAACTGGCGGCCGTCAGAACTCAGCAGGGCCCGGCGCGGGCGCGCAACCTGGGTGACATGACCGTCCATCAGCCCGGCGCGCGCACCGGCGCGGGCGCTTTCACCGCATCGCTGTTCGACAATCTTTCCCGCCAGCGTGGCGCGGGCGAAGCTTCCATTATTGCGGCTGTGCGCCAGTCGCTGGCGTCCTTCGGTGTTGCCAGCCTGCCGCAGGATCTTGGCTCCACCGGCTTTTCCGCCGTGGATCTGAATGGCCAGGCGGCGTCCTGCGCCGTCACCCTCAATGGGGCTTTCGGCTCGGGGCGCACCGCGGCGGGTACCGGCGTGGTGCTGGCGGGTTCGCCGCGCGGACCGGCCGGGCTGGCCAGCGCGTTTCTCACGCCCCTGATCGCCACGGGCGGCGACAATGTGACCATGACGGCCACCGGCGCCGGCGGACCCAATGGTACGGCGGCGGCGGCCTATGCGGTGCTGGAAGCGTCGCGGGGGCGCGTGCCGGGCAAGCGGGGCGATCTGCGCAGCACCGGGGCGGCGCCGTTTGATACCGTCAATGTGATTTCCTGCAACGCCACGGCCTGCGTGGCGCTGTCCGACCCGGCCGCGCATGGATTGGGCGCGGCGGCGGAAGTGGCCACGACGCAATGATTGTCCACGGCTCCTGTCATTGCGGCGCCGTCGCCTATGAGGCCGAGGTCGATCCCGCCCGCGCCGTGATCTGTCACTGCACCGACTGCCAGACGCTGTCGGGCGCGGCTTTTCGCGCCTCGGTCCCGGCGCGGGTGGAAGATTTCCGCCTGCTCAGGGGGGCGCCGAAGACTTATGTGAAGACCGCTGAAAGCGGCAACCGGCGGGTCCAGGCCTTTTGCGGCGATTGCGGTTCGCCGCTTTATGCCGCCGACGCTGAGGCCGCGAAAACCTACAACCTGCGCATCGGCGTGATGGCCGAACGCGCGCATCTGCCGCCCCAGCGCGAGATCTGGTGCGAGGCGGCGCTGCCCTGGACGCAGGGCTTGCTGGCGCTGCCGAAGATCGAAAAGCAATAAAAAAGGCCGCGATCGGATCGCGGCCTTTTTTTTAGATTTCGCAGGCGTTATTCGCCGCCAAAGGCTTTTTGCCACCAACCTTTTTTTACCGGCTTGTCGTCCGTCGGCGTGGTGTCGGGAATATCGTCCTTCAAGGACCAGACCGGCGCGGACGGCGCGCCCGGCGTGTGCCGGCTGTCCGACGGCGTGGTGTCGATCTCGTCGGGCACGGCGCCGAAACGGTCAACCTCCTGGGCAAAGCCGGCCTGACCGTCGGTGCCTGCGGGACGATCCTCGCGGTCGCGTCCGCCACGGCGGCCACGGCGGCGGCGGCGCTTGCGGCGCGGCTCGCCATTCTCGCCCAAAGGGGCGCCCGGCTGGGCCGGCTCAAACTCGCTGTCTTCGGAAGAAACGCTTTCCTGGGCCACAGGGGCCGCGGCCACGCCGGTATCGGCGCCGGCAGGGCGCGGGCTCTCGCGGTCGCGATTGCGGCCACGCCCGCCACGGCGGCGCTTGCGGCGGCCTTCCCGGTCGCCACCGCGCTCGGTGCGTTCGCCGGACGGCGGAGCGGCGCGTTCTTCGCCATCCTCGTCTTCGGCGTCCTGCTGGCCGCCCTCGGCCTCCACAAACTCTTCTTCGTCCTCGACCTCTTCCACATAGTCCGGCTCGGGCTCGCTGGACGGGACAAAGCCGGCCTCTATGCTGACCGCGGAATTGCGCGGACGTTCGGACGGGTCGCGCTGCTTGGTGCGCTCCAGTTCGAAGGTCCCGGCCGCCAGGCCATCCTGGGGCACAAAGGAGATTTCCATGGCATGCTCGCCCTCGATGCGGGCCAGCTCATGGCGCTTCTGGTTCAGGACATAGATCGCCACATCGTTGGCGATGCGCACGGTCACGGCGGCTGCGCGGTTCTTCTCGGCTTCCTCCTCCAGGCCGCGCAGCACGCGCAGGGCGGTGGATTCGATCGAACGCACCAGTCCCAGGCCCGCGCAATGGGGGCAGGTAACGGTGGAGCCTGCAATGACACCGGCGCGCAGGCGCTGGCGCGACATTTCCAAAAGGCCGAACTGCGAAATCTTGCCGATCTGGACCCGGGCGCGGTCGTTCTTCACCGCGTCACGCAGGCGCTTCTCGACCTCGCGGTCGTTGCGGCCTTCTTCCATGTCGATGAAGTCGATCACGATCAGGCCTGCCAGGTCGCGCAGCCGGAGCTGCCGGCCGATCTCGCTGGCCGCTTCCAGATTGGTCTTGCGGGCGGTTTCCTCGATGGAATGCTCGCGGGTGGCGCGTCCGGAATTGACGTCGACGGAGACGAGAGCCTCGGTCTGGTTGATGACGATATAGCCGCCCGATTTCAGGGTAACGGTGGGCGAGAACATCGAGTCCAGCTGGGCTTCGATATGCATGCGCTGAAACAGCGGCACCGTGTCCTTGTAGTGATGGACATGCTTGGCATGGCTCGGCATGAGCATGCGCATGAAATCCTTGGCGTTGCGGAAGCCCTGTTCGCCTTCCACCACCACGTCCTGCACATCCTTGGTATACAGGTCGCGGATGACGCGCTTGATCAGGTCGCCTTCCTCATAGACGCAGGCCGGCGCGTTGGAGGACAGGGTCTTTTCGCGGATCGTGTCCCACAGGCGCAGCAGATAGTCATAGTCGCGCCGGATTTCGAGGCGGGTGCGGTTCTCGCCGGCGGTGCGGATGATAAGGCCCATGCCTTCGGGCAATTCCAGTCCCTGCGCCGCGCTCTTCAGGCGCTTGCGGTCCGCCACATTGGTGATCTTGCGGGAGATGCCGCCGCCGCGCGGGGTGTTGGGCATCAGCACGCAATAGCGGCCGGCCAGCGACATGTAGGTGGTCAGGGCCGCGCCCTTGTTGCCGCGCTCTTCCTTGACCACCTGTACCAGGATGATCTGGCGGCGCTTGATGACTTCCTGGATCTTGTAGTGCTTCTTGCGCACCCAGCGCTGCGACGGCTTGCTGGCCTGCAGCGCCTGGGCTTCGGCATCCAGCGGGGCGCCGTCGGCGGGGGGCAGCGCGTCGCCCTCGATCACTTCGGTGTCGCTGATCTCGGTCTGGGCCTCGACCGGCTCGATCTCGCCCTCATTTTCTTCCGCCGACTGGGCGGCGGCGACGTCCGGATCGCCCTGATAGTCGTTCAGCGCCTCGGCAGCGACGTCGGATTTGCTTTCCGGAACGTCTTCATCTTCGTCCTCGGACACTTCGCGGACCGGCGCACCGCCATGATTGACGAACACGTCTTCATGGTCGTCAGGGCCGGTTTCCGCAGAGTCCGGTTCATCTTCTTCCGCGTCGGGGGCGGTATCCAGGGGCACCAGCGGCGCCATTTCGGCGGTTTCCTCGCCATTGTCGGCGGCTGCCTCGAATTCGTCCTCGTCTTCGTCCTCACGCTCGGAGGCGCCGGCCTTGGGGCCGGTGATCTCGAAGGATTCGATATCGTCTTCCTGGCGGCGGCGGGCCTCGGCTTCCTGCTCGGCGAGCAGCGCCTGACGGTCGGCGATGGGGATCTGGTAATAGTCGGGATGGATTTCGGCGAAGGCCAGGAAGCCCTGGCGGTTGCCGCCATATTCGACGAAGGCGGCCTGGAGCGAAGGCTCCACGCGCGTCACTTTCGCGAGATAGATGTTTCCCTTGAGAGGCCGCTTGGAAGCGGCCTCGAAATCAAATTCCTCGACCTTGGAACCGTCGAGAATGACCACCCGTGTTTCTTCCGGGTGGTTGGCGTCGATAAGCATGCGCTTGGTCATGAAATTCTCCGGCGCGCGCGCGAATGTCGCCGGCGGCACTGTGTGCGGCGGGCGGGAAAGAGCGGCGCGAATTGTTGGTGGAAAGGACGCGCGCAAACCCATCCGTCGAAACGGCTTTGGAAGCCGGGACAGCGTCGGAGGGGAGCGCAAATTTGATAATCATTGCTACTTCAGGGCCCATGGGTCCGCTGACGGACTTGGGGCCAAAGGGATTACCTGAAGGGGCCGTTGTGCTCGCGTTGCTCGCGTGGCTTACCGGGCCTGGTCAGGGCGGCGCGGCAGCCGCGAGAATCGCAAGGCGCTGCCGGACGCAGTTTTTGTAGGGTGCCAGTGGGGTTTCAACAAGCGATTAATGGGCACATTTGTGACGGCCAGCCATGCCCCTGTAAAATACCTAATTAAAACAATAACCTGCTAGTTCCTGGACCAGAGCCGCAACAGATTGTTGCGTACGGCGTCCAGCCGGACCCGGTTTTCCCACTGCATGTTAAGGCCCTCCAGGGCCGCCACCTCGCTGAGGTCATATAGCTGGGTGCGCTGGAACTCGTCCGGCACCATGCTCTCGATGAAGGTGATGGACACCAGCCTTGTGCCCCGGCGCACCGGGGTTACTTCGTGCAGCTGGGTGGAAGGATAGATGATCACGCTACCGGGGGAGCCCTTGACCACCACCGGCTGGGTGCCCAGGTGCACCACCAGCTCGCCGCCGTCGTAACTGTCGGGCGGGTTCAGCCACACCGTTGCCGAAAGGTCCGAGCGCCGCAGGTTACTGCCGAACCGCATATGCGAGGTGTCGGCATGCGCCCCATAGCTCATTCCGACTTCGTAGCGGGCCAGAAGCGGCGGCGCGACATGGGCGGGGTAGGCGAAGTTGCGGAATGCCTCCGAGCGGGCAAAGGCATCGGCGACGATGGCGGAAGATTCGGCATAGCCCGGATCGGCGTGCGAAGCCTGCAGATTGTTCTTGGCCTGGTTGGCCGGATTGGAAATCCGTCCATCCACAAAGGTTACCGATCCGGCGATGGCGGTCAGCCGCGCCACCGCCTGCGGGTTCAAAAAGTCTTTTAATTCCAGAAACATCCTTGGCCCCCTGGCGCGCCAAGATAGCAAAAGCGCGATAGCGAAACAAATCGCCGTGCTAGGCTTGGCCTTCCAAGATTCGGAAAAAAACGCGTTGCGCGCCTTCTTTCTCCTGTTCTGTGCCGCCGCCGTGCTGACGCCCGCTGTGCTGATGGCGCAGGGTTCAGACGATGCCATCAGCCGGCTGATGCGCCAGGGCGAGCCTGCCAGGAACCTGCCCACCGCGCCGCCCCGGCCGGTTCCGCCGCCTGGCCCGGGGCCGGTCATCGGCGCCAAGCCGCAAGGGCCGCTGCCCATCGTGATGAGCGCGCGCATCGGCGAGCATGACGACCGCACCCGGCTGGTGATCGAACTGTCCGATCCCGTCAATTTGCGCGCCTTCGCGCTGGCCAACCCGGACCGGGTGGTGATCGACATGCCCGAAGTGTCCTGGCGGCTGGGCGCGCCGCCGCGTCCCAGCGGTTTCGGTTCGATCAAGTCCTACCGCTATGGCCAGTTCCGCGCCGGAAATTCGCGCATGGTGATCGATCTCAACCAGCCGGTTTCGGTGGCGGACACGCTGGTGATCCCGCCCGCCGCCGGTTTCGGCTACCGGGTAGTGATTGACCTGTTCCCCACCACCCGGCCCAAGTTCGACGCCAAGGCGGGCTGGCCTGCCGACCTCAAGAAGCGCGAAAGCGATGCGGAAAAACTGGCGGCGATGATCGCCGCCCAGCAGACCCCGCCGGCCCGCGCGGCCGGGAAGAAGATCATCGTGCTGGATCCCGGCCATGGCGGCATCGATTCCGGCACGGTGGGCGTCAATGGCTTGATGGAAAAGGACCTGGCGCTGGCCGAGGGCCTCAAGCTGGCGCGGGTGCTCCGCAGCCGCGGCTATACCGTGTTCATGACCCGCGAGAACGATACTTTTGTTCCGCTGCGCCAGCGTGTCGCCATCGGCCGTACCCACAAGGCTGACCTGTTCATCGCCCTTCATGCCGATTCCAATCCCGACTCCAGCACCACGGGCCTGTCGATCTATACCCTCAGCGATGGCCGCTCCGACCGCGAGGCCGCGGCGCTGGCACGGCGCGAAAACCAGTCCGACATCATCGCGGGCGTGGACCTGTCGGGAAGCAACAACCCCGTGGCGCCGATCCTGATCGACCTGGCCCAGCGCGATACCGTCAACAAATCCTCGCGTTTCGCCACGTCGGCGATCGCCCGGCTGTCGCAGGTTACCGATATCCTGGCGCGCAAACCGCACCGCAGCGCCAGCCTGGCGGTGCTGACGGCCCCCGATGTTCCGGCCGTGCTGATGGAACTTGGCTATCTTTCCAATGCCGATGACGCGCGCCAGATGAACACCGACACATGGCGCACCCAGGTGGCCGAGGCCATCGCCGATGCGGTGGACGCCCAATTTGCGTCAAAATAGGGCAGTGACATTGCCGGCACCCCGCGACCCTTTCCAAGCCCCTGTCGGACCTTTATGAATCGCACCGCCCCGATGCAGAACCTCGTCCCCCGTCTTTTGAAATGGCTTGGCCTCACCGCCGCCGCGCTGGTCGTGCTGGCGGTCGGGGCGCTGGCGATCTATCTGATCACCATTACCCGCGACCTGCCCAGCGTGCAGACGCTGCAGAATTACACCCCGCCCATCACCACCCGCGTCTATGCCGGCAACGGTACCGTACTGGGCGAGTATGCCCGCGAGCGGCGGATCTTCATTCCCGCCACCTTCATTCCCAAGCTGGTCAAGGAAGCCTTCACCAGCGCCGAGGACCGCAATTTCTACAGCCACCCGGGCATTGATCCGTCCGGAATCCTGCGCGCCGCGATCAAGGATGTGGGCCTGGTGCTGCAGAGCCGCCGCCCGCAGGGCGCGTCCACCATCACCCAGCAGGTAGCGCGCAACTTCCTGCTCAATTCTGACGTCAAGTTCAGCCGCAAGATCCGCGAGGCGATCCTGGCGGTGCGCATCGACGCCACCTATCCGAAGGAAAAGGTGCTCGAGCTGTATCTGAACGAAATCTATCTCGGCCAGAACTGCTACGGCATCGGCGCCGCAACGCTGAACTATTTCGGCAAGTCGCTCGACGAGCTGAACATCGCGGAAGTCGCCTTCCTGGCGGCGCTGCCCAAGGGCCCGGCCAATTATGATCCGCGCCGCTATCCGGCGGCGGCGGTGGAGCGGCGCAACTGGGTGATCTCCCAGATGGCCGACAATGGCTACATCACCGACGAGCAGGCAGCATCGGCCAAGGCCGAGCCGCTGGTGACCCAGACCCGCGCCCTGGGCAGCCAGGCCGCCGACGTGGATTATTATGTCGAGGAAGTGCGCCGCTTGCTGATCGGCAAGTACAAGGCGGCGGGCCTGTACGACAGCGGCCTGCAGGTCCGCGCCTCGCTGGACACAAGGCTGCAGAACTATGCCGTCAACGCGCTGCGCTCCGGCCTGGTGCGTTATGACCGCCGGCACGGCTGGCGCGGCGCCAGGAAGAGCATTGATACCGCTGACTGGAAAAAGAACCTGGCGGCGCTGCCCAATGAATCGGGCATTGAAACCTGGCGGCTGGCGGTGGCGCTCGATTATCTGGCCAAGGATATTCGCATCGGCTTCGCCGACGGTACCACCGGCATACTCTCTTACGACGGCTACAAGTGGGCCCGCCGGCAGTTGCCGGGCGCGGTCTGGGGCCCCGCGCCGACGGCCCCGCAACAGGTCGCCAAGGTCGGCGATGTCTTCTATGTCGAGGCCCAGCCGGCGCCGGCCAAGCCCGGCGAGTTCGGGCTGCGCCAGGTGCCGGAGATCAACGGCGCCATCGTGGCGATGGACCCCCATACCGGGCGCGTGCTGGCCATGTCGGGCGGATTCTCCTATGCCTCTTCGCAATTCGACCGCGCCATGCAGGCGCAGCGCCAGCCCGGTTCCGCCTTCAAGCCCTTCGTCTATGCCGCGGCGCTGGACAATGGCTACACGCCCGCCAGCAAGGTGCTGGATGCGCCCTTCGAGATGGACCAGGGGCCGGGACTTCCCGTCTGGCGCCCGAACAATTTCGAAGTCGGCGACTATCTGGGTGAAACCACCCTGCGCCGGGGGCTGGAACTGTCGCGCAACGTGATGACGGTGCGCCTGGCGCACGAGATCGGCATGAACAAGGTGGTGCCTTACGCCATCCGCTTTGGTGTCTATGACAAGCTGCCCCCGCTTCTGGCCAATTCGCTGGGCTCTTATGAGACCACGCTGCTGAAAGTGGTCGCCGGCTATGCCGAGTTCGTCAATGGCGGCAAGAAGGTCCTGCCGTCGCTGGTGGACCGCATCCAGGACCGCAACGGCCGCACCATCTGGCGGCATGACGCGCGCAAATGCGAGGGCTGCAATGACGGCGCCTGGCGCGGCCAGCAGGAGCCGCTGCTGACCGACACCCGCGAGCAGATCATCGATCCGCGCACCGCCTACCAGATCGTCTCGATGCTGCAGGGCGTTGTCCTGCGCGGTACCGCGGCCTATTCGGTGGGGGCGCAGATCCCCAAGCCCCTGGCGGGCAAGACCGGAACCTCATCCGACGCCAAGGACACCTGGTTCATCGGCTTCTCGCCTGATCTGGTGGCGGGCGTTTTCGTGGGCTTCGACAATCCGCACACCCTGGGGCCGCACGAGCAGGGCGCCACCGTTGCGGCGCCGATCTTCCGCGACTTCATGAAAGGCGCGCTGGCCGACGCTCCGGCCACGCCGTTCCGCATCGCGCCGGGCATCGAGGAGGTCGCGATCGACTATCGCAGCGGCAATCCGGTGTCGCCGGGAACGCCGGGT
>CANKIV010000059.1 GCA_947482125.1 Alphaproteobacteria bacterium | reverse complement strand
CTTCGCGGCGCACGATGCCCGAGACGCGCATGTCGCGCAGTTCGTTGTTCACCCGTACCTGCTGGTGGCCGTCGATCACCAGATTACCGTTGGGCAGCACCTGGGCCACCAGCGCCGCCAATGTCAGGTTGATGGATTCCGAACGGGCCGGACGGCGATGAAATGATCCGCCGCATGTCGGACCGGCTGGTGGCGGTGGACCTGCTGGGCCCCGCGGCCAGCCTGCTCGCCTATCAGGTGGACAAGCGCCTAGACGGCATTGCCAAGGCGCAGGTCGCCACCCGGCTGGCCGCCGTCTATCTGATGGATCACAAGGCGCAGGAAGCCGTGAAGGTGATCCGCGACTCCAACATCACCGGCTTGCCCCAGGAAGAAATGCATCAGCGCATGCTGCTGGAGGCGCGCGCCTTCGCCGCCCTCAAGCAATGGGACAATGCGCTGGACCTGATCGCGACCGACGATGGCGAAGACTCGCGCCGCCTGCGCGCCGATATTTACTGGGAAAGCGGCAATTGGGCCGTGGCCGGGCAGAAGTCGGAAGAAATAGTGGAACCGCGCTGGGCCGATGCCGCGCCGCTATCGGTTTCCGACCGCGCCCATGTCCTGCGCGCCGCCGTATCCTATTCCCTGGCCAACGACGAAGCCGGGCTGGAGCGCGTCCGCACCCATTTCGCGCCCAAGATGAGAACCACCCCCGACGGCAATCTGTTCGCGGTCCTGTCGGCCAGCATAGACGCCCATGGCCTCGCCTTCCGCGAAGCCGCCGCGAAGATTGCGGCGGTGGATACGCTGCAAGCCTTCATGAAGGACTTCAGCAAGCGTCACGCGGATGTGAAGAGCTAAAGCTTCTGTTCTTTTAGCCAGCTCAGCGCACGCTTCACCAGAATTTCCCAGCCCGGCTCGCCGATCAGCCAATGGCCCATGCCGGGCAGTACTTCCGCCATGGCGCGCGCGCCATACAGCGCGGCGATCCTGGCCACCGTGCTGGGCGGATTGATGCGGTCCTCGCTGCCGGTCAGCAGCAGCAGCGGCGCCGAGACCGCATCAGCCTCCACCGCGCTGGCATGGTTCATGTCCAGCGCCCAGTTCATCACTTCAAAGGTGGCGCGCCCGGATTCGGGGACAAAGCGGTCATAGACCGCGTCGCGGGTGCTTTTGGGCAGCTTGTCCAGGGAATGCGCCAGAGCGACGTCCCGTTGCGGCTCCAGAATCTGATTCCAGTAGCCCGGCTGCAGATGCATGGACTGGGCGGCGCCGATCTCGAACAGGGTGGTGGGCGGCACGCCCCACGGCGCCGAAGGCGCCAACAGAATAAGGGCCGCAACCTTGGTGCGGGCAGCCAGCATCTGGGCCAGCAGGCCGCCCATGGAATGCCCCACCAGAATCGGCGGCGCCTTCAGGGCGGCAATTTCCTCTTCCAGGTCGGCGGCGTAATCCGCCAGGCCCGTGGTGGCCAAGGCGGTGGGCGCGGGCGTCAGGTCGTGAAAGCGCAAGGCGGGCGCGGTGACATGATAGCCGGCGGCTTCGAATTTTTCCTTGAGCCCGTCCAGAGACCAGGGGCCGCAGAAGGCGCCATGGATCATGAGGACGGGTGGCTTCACGCGTATTTTCCCAGCACGGCGATCACGCTGCGATAGGTGTCACGCTTGAAGGGCACGATCAGGCCGGGCAGATCGTCCAGGCTGACCCACTGGAAGCTGGAAAATTCCGGCTCGTGCGCGGTCAGGTCGATATCGCCGTCATGGCCGGTGAAGCGCAGGGCGAACCATTTCTGGCGCTGGCCTTTGTATTTGCCGTGAAAGGCCACGCCGATCAGGTGCGCCGGCAGGTCGTAGGTCACCCAGTCGTCCATCTCGCCCAGGATCTCGGCCTTGTCGGTGCCGACTTCTTCCTGCAATTCGCGCAGCGCCGCCTGCCGGGGTGTTTCGCCGTCATCAATACCGCCCTGCGGCATCTGCCAGCCTTCAACCGTCTGGTCTATGCGTTTGCCAACGAACACCTTGCCGTCCTGGTTGAACAGCATGATGCCGACGCAAGGCCGGTAAGGCAGATCGGAAGACGGCATTTCCCCAGCGCGCTTATGTTTTTGGCTGGTTCACTATGGCGGAAACGGGCACCAACACAAAGCCCCGCGCTTCCAACCCTTTTGCCCAGGCGGCAATGCGCGACACGCTGACCGGATAGAGGAAGGCCGCGCCCACGGCACTGCCGGTGGAACGGGCCTGGGTTTCAAGTTCCAGGAGGCGACGATCGATCTCGAGCGCGGTCTGGATCCCGTCCAGGGTGGTGTTGCTTTGTACGGCGGGAATGCCGACCTGCGCCGCCACGCCGGGCGCCACCGATTGGGCGGCGGCGCCATTGTCGAAGAAATAAAGGCCGCGGCGGTTGAGATAGGTCAGGGTTGGTGACAAAGCCGAACTGTCGGACAGGAAGCGCTGGCCCAGCAGATTGGTCACCCCGGCATAGCCGGTGAAACGGCTGAGCGCCCAGGTCAGGCGCTGGATGTTGGCCGCTTCGTCCTGGCCGGCGCGCAATGTGTGCGGCCCCGGATCGCTGTCGGGAAAGTCGAACGGCTCCATCGGAATCTGCAGCAGCACTTCATGGCCTTTGCCCCGTGCCTGGCTGACCCATTCCCCGACATCACCCGCGTAAGGCGCAAAGCCCAGGGTGACGGCGCCCGGCAGACTGTCGAGCGCGGCCTTGGTGGCGCTGGCCGACACACCCAACCCGCTGACCACGATTGCGATCTTGAACTTGGCGCTGACAGGCGCGGGCGCGGCATAGGCCTGCATGGGCCTGCGCCCGTCATCGGCGATGCGCGGCAGGGGCCCGCTCGCGCTGTTCTCGATCAGCGCGGGGTCCGCCACCAGCGCCTTGCCGGCATAGAGCGGCTGGGTCACCGGGGCAGCGGCCTGTTCTTCCGCAACGGAGGCGGCAGGCGATGCGGCATGGCTTGGGGCGCCCGGCATGTCGGCCAGTTCCAGGGTGATGGCGGGCGGGGCAGGATGGCCGAACAGGGTAATGGCCAGGGAACCCGCGGCCAGCAGGCAGATGGTGAAGGAGCTGGCGAACGCCAGGGCGCGCCCGGCTTTGGACGCGGCAAACCCTTCTGCGGAATCGGCGGCAGCAGCCATGCCCGTATTTATGAACGGGCATGGTTACGCGCTGGTTAACAGGTCTTAACGCGGGGACGGGGTCAGCGTCTGGGCCGGCGGCGGGGTGGTGGCCGAGGCCACTGTCATCTTGCCGCGCAGCAGGTCCAGGGCATAGGCGAGCTGGAAGTCGTCATGCTTGGTGCCCGCCGCCGGCTTGATCACCGGCGCGTTGGTGCGCTTGGCCGGCACCGGCTCGCCCGAGAGATGGCCGCGCAGGTCCGCTTCCGACGGACGCGCCAGCTTGGGCACATTGGCTTCGTCGCCCTGGGCCACCTGGATGTCCGGGATGATGCCCTGCGCCTGGATGGAATGGCCCGACGGCGTGAAATAACGCGCCGTGGTCAGGCGCAGCGCGCCGCGGCTTTCGCCCAGCGGAATGATGGTCTGCACCGAGCCTTTGCCGAAGCTGGTCAGGCCGATGATGGTGGCGCGCTTGTGGTCCTGCAGGGCGCCCGCGACGATTTCCGACGCGGATGCCGTGCCGGCATTGATCAGGATCACGATCGGCTTGCCGTCAGTGATGTCGCCGCCCTTGGCGTCATAGCGCTGGGTGTCTTCGCTGCGGCGGCCGCGGGTGGAAACAATCTCGCCGGTGCCGAGGAAATCATCCGACACCTGGATCGCCTGATCCAGCAAGCCGCCGGGATTGTTGCGCAGGTCCAGCACGTAACCCTTGATGCCCGGACCGATCTGGCGCTTGAGGTCGCGCACTGATTTCTCAAGACCGTCGGCGGTCTGTTCGTTGAAACCGGGCATGCGGATATAGCCGATATCGCCTTCGCGGCGAGCGAGGGCCGCATCGACGCGCACAATGGCGCGCACCAAAGTCACGTCAAACGGCTTCTTTTCGCCTTCGCGCAGGATGGTGAGGGTGATCTTGCTGCCCGCCGGGCCGCGCATCTTATCAATGGCCTCATTGAGCGGCAGGCCCTGGATCGAACCGCCGTCGATGCCGGCGATGCGGTCGCCCGACTTGATGCCGGCGCGGCTGGCGGGCGTGCCGTCGATGGGCGAGATCACCTTGATCAGGCCGTCTTCCTGCGTCACTTCGATGCCGACGCCGCCGAACTGGCCCTTGGTGGTGATCTGCATGTCGCCATACGACTTGGCGTCCATATAGCTGGAATGGGGATCGAGGTTGGAGACCATGCCCTGGATGGCGGCGTCGATCAGTTCGCTGTCCTTGACGGGGCGCACATAGTTGGCGCGCACGCGCTCGAAAGCGTCGCTGAAAAGGTCGAGCTGGCCATAGGCGCTGGCATCATTGGCGCCCTTGGCTTCCGGCAGCGCAATCATGGCGGCGGCGAAACCGCCGGCCAGGCCCAGACTGACCAATGCAAACTTATTCATGTGCCGTTCGCCTTTCCAACTGCGGGGCGCAGATTCAACTTGAGCCATGGCGCGGGATTCTGGCCATGGCCGCCGTGACGCAACTCAAAGTAAAGCCTGTTGTCCGATCCGTCCGCGGGCATGGTTCCAACTGGCTCGCCCGCCAGCAATTGATCGTTTGGCCTTACCGTTACGCGTCCCAGACCCGCCAAGACCACATCGTAGCCAGTCGTTATCTCCAGGATCAAGACTTGTCCGCTCTTATGGTAAGGGCCGGCGAAAAGAACTTTGCCATCCGAGGGCGTAATCACCTGCGCCCCGGCCCGGGTTGCATAGGAAAGGCCCGGATTGCCCTTTTCCCCGCCTGCCACCACGGTTCCCACCACCGGTTCCAGCAGCGAATTTCTGGCCAGGCCGCCGAGGGGACCACCATTCTGGGCGGTCACGGTAACCACGGTTTGCTGGGGGCTGGCGTTCTGGCGAAGGGCGCGGACCCGCGCCGCCAGCGCCTGGAAGTCGGCGGCCTCCCGCGCGATCACCGCCAGCTGGGCCTTCAGGCTGCCATAAGTCTGGGCGGCGCCCGCCGCTTCGCGTTCCTTCTGCGCCAGAAGCTGGTCGAGGTCGGCGCGGGCTTTGGTGAGCCGGGCGCTGGTATCGGCGGCCTGGTAGCGTTGCTGTTCCAGCGCCGCCCGGCTGCGCTTGAGGGCATCGATGCGCCGCGACAGGCCGGCAGCCTGGGCATAGACGCCAGGAAGCGAGGCGCCGATCAGCATGGCGCCGCGCGCCGCGCCAAGGGCGTCGTCCGGATGCATGGCCAGGGCCGGCGGCATGTCGTGCTGCAATCTCTGCAGCACCGCCAGCAGCCGCGTCACCGCGACCCGGTCATTGGCGAATCCGGCGCTGAGGCGATTATTCTCCGTCTGCAATTTTGCAATCTGGATGTCGGCGGCGATCCGGGCGCGTTCCAGGCCTTCGATGCGCGCGGCGGTGGCGATCAGGCGTTGCCGCAGTTCCATCGCCTCTGCCGCCAGCGTCTCGCTTTTCAGCCGGGCGCTGGCCAGTTGCGGTTGGCCCTGCTTCAGTTCCGACGACAGGCTCTTGAGCTGCTGGGCGCTGGAGGGAAGCCTGGCCAGCGCCTTGCCGGGAAGCGCCCGCGACATGTCCATCACCACTTCGGGGGCGCGCAGGTCGGGGCGCGGGGTGGGACGGATCGGCGCCATGACGCGATGCGGCTTTTTCTGCGGGGCCGCGAATACCGGCTGCATCAGCAGCGCCGCGCCCAGCAAAACCAGAACAGACCTCAAGCGCCTCTCACGATCAGGGAGTGCCCCGTCATCGCCTGCGGTTTTTCCAGGCCCATCAGGTCCAGCAAGGTGGGCGCGACATCGGCCAGGCGGCCATTCTCCAGTTTCATGCCCTTGGGCGCGCCAAAGGCGATGACCGGAACATCCAGTATGGTGTGCGCGGTGTAAGGCTCATGCGTATCGGGATTTTTCATCATCTCGATATTGCCGTGGTCGGCGGTCAGCAGCATCACCCCGCCGGTTTTTTCCAGCGCGGCAACCAGGCGGCCCAGGCAGACATCGATCGTGTCCACCGCCTTGATGGCGGCGCTCATGATCCCGGTATGGCCCACCATGTCGGGATTGGCATAGTTGCAGACGATCAGGTCGTAACGACCGCCCAAAATGGCCTCTTCCAGTCTGTCGGTGACTTCAAAGGCGCTCATTTCCGGCTTGTGGTCATAGGTGGCGACCTTGGGGCTGGGCACCATGATGCGGTCCTCGCCGTTGAACACACCCTCGCGCCCGCCATTCAGGAAGAAGGTGACATGGGCGTATTTCTCGGTTTCGGCGATGCGCAGCTGCTTCATGCCCTTAGCGGCGACCACTTCGCCAAGCGTCTCGCGCACATCTTCCGGCGGAAATATCGCGCCCATCAGCGCTTTGAGGTGATCGGAATATTCGGTCAGGCCCGCCGCTTCGCCCCACGCCACGACACGGCTGCGCGCGAAACCGTCAAAGCCCCGATCGAGCAAGGCCGTGGAAATTTCCCGCGCCCGGTCGGCGCGGAAGTTCGCGAACAGCAGCACATCGCCGTCTTCCACCCCGGCATAGTCGCCCAGGACGCAGGGCACGAGAAATTCGTCGGTGATATCTTCGGCGTAAGAGGTGTCCAGCGCGCCCTGCGCATCGTCGAAGCGCCGCGCCGATGCGTCGATGATCGCGTCATAGCATTTCTCGACCCGGTCCCAGCGCTTGTCGCGGTCCATGCCGTAATAGCGGCCCGACAGCGTCGCCAGCCGGACGCCCGCCAGCCCGGCAATGTCGGTGAGGAATTTTTCGACAAATCCGCCGGCGCTTTTTGGCGGGGTATCGCGGCCATCCAGAAAGGCATGCACGAACACGGGCACCCCGCCGGCGCTGCAAATCTTCACCAGCGCCGCGATGTGATCCTGATGGGAATGCACCCCGCCCGGCGACAGCAGGCCCATCACATGCACCGCGCGCTTGGCGCTTTTGGCCTTGGCAATCAGCGCCAGCAGCACCGGGCGGCGCGCCAGGCTGCGATCCTCGATGGCGACATCGATGCGCGGCAGGTCCTGCGCCACCACCCGCCCCGCCCCGATATTCATGTGACCGACTTCGGAATTGCCCATCTGGCCCTTGGGCAGGCCCACCGCGTTTCCGGATGTCGCCAGCAGGGCGTGCGGGCACTCCGCCAGCAGGCGGTTGTAATTGGGGGTGCGCCCAGCGGTGATGGCGTTGTCGGGGGCCGCTTCGGGCCGCCAACCCCAGCCGTCGAGAATGCACAGAAGGGCGGGGCGCGGCGCGGTCATGGCAGCAAAATAGGAAGCCGCGCCTGCCCTGTCTATCTCTTTGAAGCCTCTAGCGGAATTCCGGACCCGTCGCCCACAGCACCAGCGACTTTCGCACCCCCGCCGTCACCGGCGTCACCCGGTGGAGGAAGAAGGAGGGAAAGGCGATCACGGATCCCCGCGTCCGGGGGGCGGTTTCGATCTTGCTGTCGATCCGGAACTGCAGGTCGCAGCCCTCATACTCGGCCGGATCGCTGAGCTGGACGCTCAGGGAAATCTTGCGCGGCTTGTGGTTGGTGTGACCGAAGTCGATGTGCCAGTCGTAATGGCCGCCGCCATCGGCGTCATAGATCGCGTATTGCAGATTCTCCATCCCCGTCAGCGCGAAGCGGTAGAAGTGGGTGTTGAGATGCTGCACGATTCCGGCAAGGCGGGTGTAGATCTGCTCGGTCTGGGCATTGTGCTCGATCCAGGCCAGCCGGGTTATGCGGACATGATCAATATCGTCCCGCT
Organism: Alphaproteobacteria bacterium; assembly: GCA_947482125.1. GTDB lineage: Bacteria > Pseudomonadota > Alphaproteobacteria > Micropepsales > Micropepsaceae > Rhizomicrobium. The sequence goes on along the minus strand of CANKIV010000059.1, from coordinate 3,635 downwards.
TTTCTGCAAGTTCCGCCTTCTTATGGACCAGCGCGTCGCCATAGGCGGTGATGGCATCCACCTCCGCCGCACTGAGCGCGTTTTCCCAGGCTACAAAAGGACCCTGCACAACGGGTGCCGACATGGCTATCGAAACTCCGGACCTGCCGCCCAGACTACCAGAGATTTGCGGATACCCGAACGGATCGGGGTGACGCGGTGCAGGACATAGGAAGGGAAGGCGATCAGGGTCCCGCGCTTTCTGGGCGCGGCCTGCACGCCGCCACTGGAATGCAGTTCCAGCGTACAGCCTTCATAGGAAGAACCGTCCGACAATTGCAGGCTGAGGGAGATCTTTCGCGGCTCTTCGTGCGCATCGCCCTGATCCCTGTGCCAGTCGAAATGCCCACCCTCGGCGCCGTGATAGATGGTGTACTGAAGGCTTTCGGCCAGGCCATGCAGTTCATAGCCGAAGAACTGGCTGTTGAGCTGCAGCACGATCTCTTCCAGGCGGGCATGGAGCCAGGCCGTTTCCGGCTTGCGCTCGATCCAGGCGACATTGGTGATGCGGATATTGTCGTAGGCGGCGCGCCTGCCTGACAGGTCCGCCTTCTGCTGCGTCAGTCCGTCGCCATACTGCTCGATCGCATCGATTTCGGCGGCGCTGAACGCGTCTTCCCACATGACGAATTCGCCCGCGGGCACAGGCGCGGTCGCTTGCGAAGCTATTTGAACTCAGGTCCCACGGCCCAGACAACGAGAGATTTCCGCGCACCCGCTGTTATCGGTGTCACGCGGTGCAGAACGTACGAAGGAAAGGCGACAACCGCGCCGCGCGTCTTGGGCGCGACATCCGTGATATTCCCGGCGCGCACTTCCAGCTCGCCGCCCTCATACTTCGCAGGATCGCTCAACTGTATGCTCAGCGACAATTTGCGAGGTTCCTGATCCGGGGCGCCGTAATCCTTGCCGTAATCCTTGTGCCAGTCGAAGTGCCCGGCTTCCGCGCCGTCATAAAGCGCATACTGGAACGTCACCACGCCGGAAAGATCATAGCGGAAGAACTGCGCATTCAGGCGCAGCACAATGTCTTCCAGCTTGGCGTAAAAATCTTCCGTCTCTGCATTGCGCATCACCCAAGCGACCCTGGTGACGCGGATATTGTCGCGGCCGGCATTGGCCGCTGACAGTCCGGCCTTCTCATGGGTGAGACGGTCGCCATGCTGCTCGATGGCGTCCAGTTCGGCCGCCGTGAACAGATTGTTCCAGACAATAAGCCCGCCCGGCATGACGACCGGTGACGACGCGGGATTGAAGTACGCCATGCATGCCCCCCAGCACTGTTTTTATCTTATTCAAGGCCCTTCATTTGAAATTCGGCCCGGTGATCCAGACCACCACGGCCTTTCGCGTGCCGCTGACGATGGGCGTCACGCGATGCAGAACATAAGACGGAAACGCAACCACCGCGCCTCGCTCCCTTGGCGCGGTTTCGATCACCTTACTAGCATAGAATTGCAGGTCACATCCTTCATAGTGCGAACCCTCCGTCAGCTGCAGCGAAAAAGAAAGTTTGCGCGGCACCTCCACATAACCCTGATCGACATGCCAGTCGAAATAGGCCCGCTCCGGCCCGTCATAGATGGTGTACTGGAACAGTTCGGAAAAACCGCTGATCGAAAACTGCCAGATCTTGTCGTTGAGGGTGCGGGCAATGCGTTCCATCCGGTCGTAAAACCAGTCGGTCTCGGCATTGCGCGCGATCCAGGCGGTGCGGGAAATGCGGGAGGCGTCGTCTTCCTTGTCGCGCGGCGCGTCACCCGCCACCAGCGCCTTCTGGGCGGTCAACCTGTCGCCATAGGCCTCGATGCGATCCAGCTCGGCGGAGGTAAATGCGCCTGTCCAGATGGCGAAAGGAAGTGTCGGTTTGGGCGCGCCGCTGTCCATGTTCATCAGCGGAATTTCGGTCCGGTGGTCCAGACCACCAGTGATCGCCGCGTGCCCGATATCACCGGCGTCACGCGGTGCAGCACATAGGAGGGAAAGGCGACGACCGTACCGCGTTCGCGTGGCGCGATTTCGATATCGCCCCCGGCGCAGAATTGCAGTTCGCAGCCCTGATATTCGGACGGATCGGTAAGCTGAACCGTCATGGAAAGCTTGCGCGGCACGGCAAGCGGGCCGTGATCGACGTGCCAGTCGTAGTGCCCGCCTTCGCTACCGTGATACACGGTGTACTGGAAATTTTCGGAAAAGCCGCGCAGATCATACTGGTAGGTCTGATCGTTCAGCGATTGCGCCACACCCTGCATGCGGTCGAACAGCCATTTGGTATCGGCATTGGGTTCGATCCAGGCGGTATGGGTGATGCGCAGGCGGTCGGCCGCCTGGGGTTTGCGGTCCGCGCCCATCAGCTGCAAGCGCTCCGGCATCAGGCTGTCGCCATAGGCGACGATCCGGTCGATCTCCTCGCGCGAAAACGCGTCCGCCCAGGCGGTGAAGGTAAGGGTGGAAAGGCGGGTTTCTTCATTCATGCCGGCCAGAAAATAGGGCGTTGACTGGCCTTAGTCCATGCGGGCCCGCTTTACGCAGATGCGAAACGCAGGGCACACCCATGCTCATGCAGCGCAGCAAAATTCGCGCGGAGTGTGTAGGCTTGGCGGCGAGAGACGCATGCAGCAACGCACCATCTTCGGACGGCATTACGCCCTGGCGGTGGTCGCGGTAATTTTCGTGGCGCTGCTGGCCGCCGCCGGCCTGCGCTCCACCCCCGGCGTATTGATGGTGCCATGGGACCGGAAAAGAAGATTGGCCTGTGCTGGCGCTCTATGATGCTGGGGGCCAAGCGCGCCAAATATTTCTCGCCCATCGACCATTGGGGTCCGGTGCTGCAAACGCCGGGCGTCACCTTCATCAACCTCCAGTATGGCGATTGCGCCGCCGAGATCGCCCGCGCCGAGGAGAAATTCGGCATCAAGATCCACCAGATGGAAGGGCTGGACCTGAAGGACGATATCGATGGTGCGGCGGCGCTTTGCGCCGCGCTCGACCTGGTCCTGTCGGCACCGACCGCAGCTGCCGCCACCGCCGCCAGCGTCGGCACCAAGGTCTGGTTCCTGACCGCGGGCCGCACCTGGCCGCAGCTGGGGACGCCGGAATATCCCTGGTATGCCGACACCCGCGTACTGTCGCCGGAGAAGTTCGGTGACTGGAACACTTTGATGCCGGACGTGGCCGATGAACTGGAAGTGTTCGCGTCTAACGCAGTAAGACGCGAACTGGCTTAGTCGCAGACCAAGGTAAAGGGCCGGCCACGCGATTTGGGCTTCCAACCTTCCTGGATGGCCAGTCGGATGTCGTTTTCCAGCCGATAGGGATCAATGTCGGGCCTTGCGGTCCGGTCGCCCATTTCCTGGAACGGGTATTCCAGGATCAATTCCCGGCGTTGTTCATCGGTACGCTCGACTGACAGGCGCAAGCCGACATGGTCGCCATTGGCGCTCCAGATCTGCTCGCTCTTGAGCGTCCAGCGTAGCGGCCAGCCCTCCAATTCCAAGGTGCCGCTTAGTTCTCTTTTTCTGCGTTGGGTCATAGGCACTTATACCATAAGCGCGAGGGATTTTGTGGCGTGAGCAGGAGCGCCGAGCGAAGGCGCG
>CANKIV010000058.1 GCA_947482125.1 Alphaproteobacteria bacterium | reverse complement strand
CGATGGCTGCGCACGATTCCGGTCTTTTTCAGCTCCAGCAGGATGGCTTCCAGGAATTTGCGCGGAATTTTCTCCTTTTCCGCGATTTCGGAAATCTGCACCGGGCCGTTGTCTCCCCGAGCCGCCAGAAGCAGCAGGGCGCGCAGGGCATATCGGGCCTTTTGGGAAATCATGATCCCACAATACCCCATCATGCCTATGGAATATAGACGCCGAGGTGGCCATAGCCTGGCCCCTGGGCGCGGAGCGCCCAATTCGACGTCTGGCGCGCTTTGCGCGCCGGGGCCAGCGAAGGCCGGTGGGGGAAAGTCGCGACAGCTTGCGACAAGCGGGGCGGTGCGCCCACCGTAAATCCCGCTATAATCTGACAAAAAGCTACGGAGGGCACACCTCCGGCGCCCGGGATCCGTATTTTAAAGACCGCGTAATGATGGGAATGAGCTTCAGGACGGCCAGCCAGTGACCTGGATCGTCAAGGTCGCGCTGGACCGCCCCTACACCTTCATCGTGCTCGCCCTGATGATCCTGATCTTCGGGCCGCTGGCGGCTGTGCGCACCCCCACCGACATTTTCCCCAATATCGGCATTCCGGTGATCGGCGTCGCCTTCACCTATACCGGTCTGTCACCCGATGAAGTCGGCTCGCGCATGCTGGCGCCCTATGAGCGCTTCATCACCACCACGGTGAACGATGTCGAGCATATCGAAAGCGTGTCCATGCCGGGCCTGGGCATCGTCAAGATATTCTTCCAGCCCAATGTCGATATCCGCCTGGCTACCGCCCAGGTGACCTCGGTGTCGCAAAGCACCATCCGCCAGATGCCGCCCGGCACCCTGCCGCCGCTAGTCCTCAACTACAGCGCTTCCACCGTGCCGGTCGTGCAGCTGGCCTTCTCGTCCACCTCGCTGTCGGAGCAGGAGGTGCTGGACTATTCGCAGAATTTCGCGCGGCCGCGCCTGACCACCATTCCCGGCGCGGCGGTGCCCTTCTCCTATGGCGGCAAATTCCGCGCCGTTCTGATCGATCTCGATCCGACCGCCATGCAGGCGCGCGGCCTGTCCTCGACGGACGTTCAGAATGCGTTCGTCTCACAAAACCAGATCAACCCCGCCGGCAACATCAAGATCGGCACCTATCAGTATGTCGTGCGCCTCAACAACGCCTCCGACACAATCGCGGGCATGAACCAGCTGCCGGTCAAGACGGCCGCAGGCGGCGGCACCGTCTTCATGCACGATGTCGGCAATGTGCGCGACGGCAATACGGTGCAAAACAACATCGTGCATGTCGACGGCGCCCGCGCGGTGCTTTCGACCGTACTGAAGAACGGCCAGGCGTCGACCATCGATGTTGTGCAGGGCATCAAGGACCTGCTGCCGATCCTGAAGGAACAGCTTCCGCCCGAACTCAAGATCGACGTCATGAGCGACCAGTCGGTCTTCGTGAAGGCGGCGGTCAAAGGCGTGTTTTACGAAGGCGCCATCGCCGCGGCCCTCACCAGCCTGATGATCCTGCTCTTCCTGGGAAGCTGGCGCTCCACCGTGATCATCGCCACGTCGATTCCGCTGGCGGTGCTGGTGGCGCTGATGGGCCTGTGGCTCACCGGCCAGACCCTCAACATCATGACTCTCGGCGGCCTGGCGCTGGCGGTCGGCATACTGGTGGACGACGCCACCGTCACAATCGAAAACATCAACTGGCACCTGGAACAGGGCAAAAGCGTCTATGACGCCATCATGGACGGAGCGCGCCAGATCACCCAGCCCGCCTTCGTCAGCTTGCTGTGCATCTGCGTTGCCTTTGTGCCGATGTTCGCGCTGAAGGGCATTGCGGGCTTCCTGTTCGTGCCCATGGCGCTGGCGGTGGTGTTCGCCATGACCGCCTCCTTCATCCTGTCGCGTACCCTGGTGCCGACCCTTTCGCTCTATCTGCTCAAGCCGCACCGCCACATGGCCGAAGGCGATCACCTGCTGGCGCGGGTACAGCGCAGCTTCGAGCGCGGCTTTGACCAAGTGAAAGAGCAGTATCGCAACCTGCTGGCGCTGGCGATGACCCGCCGCCGCCCCTTTACCCTGGGCTTTCTGGGTGTGGTGACCGCCTCGATGCTGCTGCTCCCCTTCCTGGGGCGGGACTTCTTCCCCAGCGTGGATTCAGGCCAGATCACCCTGCATGCCCGCACCCCTGCCGGTACCCGCCTGGAAGACACCAACCAGGTCGTGGCCCAGATCGAAAAGGAAGTCCGCCGCATCATCCCGCCGCGCGATCTTGCGACCATCGTGGACAATGTGGGCCTGAACCAGAGCCCGGTGAACATGCTCTACAACAATTCCGGCACGGTGGGCCTGCAGGACGCCGACATCTTCATCAGCCTAAACAAGGGACACGGCGCCACGGCGAATTATGTCCGCACCATGCGCGAGCGGCTGCCCCGCCTGTTTCCGCAAGTGACCTTCTCCTTCCCGCCGCCGGACATCACCAGCCAGATCCTGAATTTCGGCGCCCCCGCGCCGCTGGATGTGCAGATTTCCAGCAACCGGCTGGAAGAAGCCGAGGTCTTCGCATTCCGCATCTTGCGCGAGATCCGCAAGATTCCCGGCCTGGTGGACGCGCGCATGCAGCAGTCCAGCAACATGCCGCAGCTCAAGGTGGAAGCCGACCGCAGCCGCATGTCGCAAATGGGCCTGACCGAGCGCGACGTGACCAACGCCCTGGCGACCAGCCTCGCCGGCACCTCGCAGTCGGCGCCGAATTTCTGGCTGAACCCCAAGAATGGCGTTTCCTACAACATGACGGCGCAGACGCCGGAATATCAGCTCGACACCCTCGCCGCGCTGCAGAATCTTCCCGTCACCGGCGGCGCCGGCACCACGCCACAGGTGCTGGGGGGCTTGGTCAAGATCAGCCGCGCCCAGGGCAATTCGGTGGTCAGCCATTACAATATCCAGTCCACCATCGACCTTTACGCCACCACCCAGGACCGGGATCTGGGCAGCGTCGCCAAGGCCGTCCAGAAGGTGATCGACGCCAACAAGAAATATCTGCCGCGCGGCGCCACTGTCACCCTGCGCGGCCAAGTGCAGACCATGAACACCGCCTTTACCGGCCTCACCTACGGTCTGCTGGCGGCGGTAGTTCTCATCTATCTTCTGATCGTGGTGAACTTCCAGTCCTGGACCGATCCCTTTGTCATCATCACCGCCTTGCCCGCGGCGCTGGCCGGCATCGTCTGGATGCTGTTCGCCACCGGCACCACCCTTTCGGTGCCGGCGCTCACCGGCGCCATCATGTGCATGGGCGTGGCCACCGCCAATTCGATCCTGGTGATCAGCTTCGCGCGTGAAAGGCTGGCGGAGCATGGCGACGCCATCCGGGCCGCAGTCGAAGCCGGCTTCACCCGTTTTCGTCCGGTCTGCATGACGGCGCTGGCCATGATCATCGGCATGGCGCCCATGGCGCTGGGCCTGGGCGAAGGCGGCGAGCAGAACGCGCCCTTGGGCCGCGCCGTGATCGGCGGCCTGATTTTCGCGACCATCGCCACCTTGATGTTTGTCCCGGTGGTGTTCAGCATTCTGCACGGCCGCCACGCGGCCAGGGCCATGGCCAACCGGCCGCCCGCCCAAAACCCCGGAAAAGGGGCTGGAGAAGCGTATGCCTGACAAGACACCCGACGCCGGTCCTGACGCGCACCAGACGCGCGAAGAACTGCTGCGCCATGAAATGCCGCCCGGCCTCAAGCGCTGGGGCATGATGGCGCTCGCCGCCGCCCTGGTCATCGCCGTGGTGGGGATCGCGGCGCGGCTGTGGGACGACTACCGCACAGCGCAATGGACCGACGACCAGGCGGTCCAGACCGTGCAGATCATCAAGATTGAATCGGAGAAAAAAGGCGGCGCCCTCAACCTGCCGGGCGACATCCAGGCCTTCACCTCCGCGCCGATCTACGCCCAGGTCAGCGGCTATGTGAAGAAATGGTATGTCGATATCGGCGCGCCGGTGAAACAAGGCCAGCTGCTGGCCGAACTCGACACCCCGGACCTGGCCGGCCAGGTGCAATCCGCCCGCGCCAACCTGGTCAACGCCCAGGCCGCCCAGCGCCTGTCCGCCTCGACCGCCCAGCGCTGGGATACGCTCTTCGCGCAGGGTGCGGTCTCGCGCCAGGACAAGGACACGAAAGACGCCGACCTCGACGCCAAGAATGCAGCGGTGCAATCGGCGCGCGCCAATCTCTACAGCCTGACCTCCCAGGCCGGTTTCCGGCGCCTGGTGGCGCCCTTTGACGGCGTGGTCACCAGCCGCGCCGTGGATGTCGGCGCCCTGGTCACGGTGGGCACCGGCGCCGGCGCGGCGCCCCTCTTCACGGTCGCCGACCTGAAACGGCTGCGCATCTATGTGCGGGTGCCGCAGAACTATGCCAGCCATATTCGCCCCGGCATGACCGTAACCTTCAGCGTGCCGCAGCATCCCGGACGTGTCTTCACCGCCACCCTGGTGGCTTCGGCCGGGGCCGTCGCCAGCGCCACCGGCACCATCCTGGTGCAGTTCGGCATCGACAATAGCGACGGCGCGCTGCAGCCGGGCGGCTATGCCGAGATCAAATTCCCCCTGCCCGCCGGCGTCAATGGCATCCGCGTGCCCGCCACCGCCCTGATGTTCCGCGCCGAAGGCATGCAGGTAGCCACTTTGGACGCGAACAGCCGCGTCAAGCTCAAGACCATCACCATCGCGCGCGACCTGGGCGATGCGGTGGATGTCGGCAGTGGCATCACGCCCAAGGACCGCATCATTGACAATCCGTCCGATTCCTTCCGGGATGGCGACGAAGTGCGGGTGGCGGGCAAATAGGCTTGTCTGTATAACGGCCTGTATAAGACGTCTTCTTTTCGTGGGGGAATTAAATGCGCGGCTTGGCGAAAATCATGGCTCTGGTTCTGTTGCCGCTGGTGGGGCTGGCCGCCTGCGACCGCGAATCCGATGCCGCGCCCAGCGCCGCCTATGACACCAGCGCCGCCTCCAACGCCAAGTTCCTGGCCGATTACGCCGCCCGTCCCGATGTGAAGAAGACCCAGTCCGGCCTGATGTACCGTGTGCTCAAGGCCGGCAACGGCCCCGGCGTGCTGCGCAATGCCGACGTGGTCACCGTTTACTACAAGGGCATGCTGATCAACGGCAAAGTCTTCGACCAGACCAAGCCCGAGGAAGCCGCAACCTTCATGGCCGGCGGGTTGATCCCGGGCTGGGTGGAAGCCCTCAAGCTGATGAAGACCGGCGACACCTGGGAAATCGTGCTGCCGTCGGACCTGGGCTATGGCACCGACGGCGCGGGCGACGCCATTCCGCCCGACCAGACCCTGGTCTTCACCATGACCCTGTCCAAGGTCGAGTACGCAAACTGATTTAATGACCCCCTCCGGTTTCAGCTTACTCTCGGCTCGCTGCGCTCGCCTCGAACGCTGAAACCACCTCCCCCTCTTGTGCGCTACGCGCACGAAGGGGGTGAGCATGGCGGCCAAGCCATGCGAACGGTCTGAGTTTTCCTAGAACTTATACTGGAGCTGCACACCGCTCATCCGCGGGGGCAGCGGCACGCATTGCAGCACACCCGACGTGTTGGCGACGCCGAAGGTACCGTTGGGGGCGGAATTCAGCGCGCCATTATATTCCGGCAGGCAGGCCTCCTCATTGGCGACATTGTTCATGAAGAAGGACAGGTCTGCGCTCTTGTGGCCGAAATCGGTGAACTGCAGCCGGAAATTGAGCAGCCCGTAAGGCGAGGTGCGCTGGCTGGGATGGAAGGTGCGCAGGTCCGCCAGATAGCGGCTCTGCCAGTAGTAATGCGCCGTGAACACGGTATCGCCCAGCGGCAGCCCGGCCAGGTCGGTGCCGAGATTGGCGCTGGCCGTGTGGTTGGTCTGCCAGGTCGGCACCGGGATCGGCGTGCCCGACAGGTTGGTGGTGCCGGTGGGTAGCAGATAGCCGGCCGGCGGGGTGAAAGTGAAATCGGTATAGCGCGGATCGATATAGCTGCCCGAGGTGCCCAGGGTCAGCCAGTCGGTGGGCAGCAAGGTCAGGTCCCATTCCACACCATAGATTTTCGCGGCCTTGGCGTTGAGGGTGACATTGTCGTTGAAGTTGCCCAGGCACTGGCCGGCATTGAAAACTGCCTGGGTACAGGAGCCGCCGCCCACCGCCGTCGCAAGCGTGACATTGGGCAGCGAGGTCTGCACCTGAATGTCGTGGTACGAGGTGTGATAGAGCGCGAAGTTGGTGCGCAGCGGCATGCCCGCCACATCCCAGTCCGCCTTCACGCCGATTTCGTAATCCGTCACCTGCTCGGGCTTGGCCACCAGCACCGCGGGATTGATCGCCTGGGTGTTGATGGCGCCGGAGCGGTAACCGGACCGCATGGTGGCATAGACCATAGTGCCGTCCCACAGATCCTGATCCACCGCCAGGGTATAGGTCGGCTTGTGGAAGCTGCGTTTGATGTCGGCGCTGCATTGCGCCAGCGGCAGCAGCACGCCATTGGCATTGGTCAGCGCGCAGGCATTGGTCTGGCCCGCATAGGTAATGCCTTCGAAAGTGAAGCCCGCCGGATTGAACACGCCATTGACCACCGTGTTGCTGGTCGCCTGGGTGGCGGGTGTGCGCACGGTCTGGGTGGCGATATGGGCGAAGCGCTCGTCATAGGTATAGCGGATGCCCGCGGTCACCCGCGTGGTGGGCAGCAGGTTGTAGGTCGCCTGGGCATAGAAGGCGTAAGACGCATTGTCTTCGCTGTTGCGGCTGGAATCGGTAACGGTGAGCTGGCGGCCCGCGACCGGCGACGGGGCTGAGCCGGCGCTGGGCAGGAAGAGATAGAGATAGCCGCCGTCGTTGGGACTGCGCTCGCGGAAATAGAACAGTCCGCTGGTCCATTTCAGCCTGTCGCCAAGGCCTGTGCCGTTGACGGTGAGTTCGCTCTGCCAGGACTGATAATTGGGGAACTGGTAGAGATAGGTGTTGGTCTCGAACGGCTGGCCGCGGCTGACGGCGCGGCCGAAATTCTTCCAGGTGCGATAGGCCCCCATCCAGCGCACATCGATGTCGCCGAAATCCTTGTCGGCGGTGGCCGAATAGGTCTGGTAGTGGCCGCTATAGAGATTGCTCACCGCCTGCTCGGCGGTCCAGAAGCCGGCCTTCTGCTGACGATCCACCGAATTGAGCAGCGCATTGTAGGCGGCGGGCGACGGATTCACCCCGCTGACGCTGGTGGCGCTGGCATTCAGGTAATAGGGCGCGATGGGGCGGCCGCGCAGGTCTGTGAAGCCGACACAGGTGCCTGGAATGTTGCAGACCGAGGTACGGCCCTGGGACAGCGCAGTGCCGACGAAATAGCCCAGGCCGTGATAGGTCGAGCCGGTGCCGTGCTCCACCGCCAGGTCGGCGCGGAGCAAAAGCTTGAACGTCTCGTCCGGCTGCCATTTGAGCGAGAAAATTCCGCCCAGCTTCTTGCTGCCGAACGCCGGCTGGTTGTTGCGCTCGCCGGTGACCGGATCGAAATATAGATTGGAAATATAGCCCTTCTGGTTTTCGGTGTTCAGCGCGATGCGCAGGAAGAACTGGTCGCTGAGCGGCAGGTTGATCGCCCCTTGCAGTCCGGCGCGGCCGTAATCGCCTAGGGTGGCGCGGGCATAGCCGCCGAATTCGGCTTCCGGCTCGCGGCTGTGATACAGCACGGCGCCGCCGGTGGTGTTGCGGCCCACCAGGGTGCCCTGCGGTCCCTTGAGCACCTGGACATTCTCGATGTCGAACAGCGATCCGGTCAGGCCGATGGCGCGCGCGTAATAGACCCCGTCCTTATAGACGGCGGAGGCCGTGTCGAAGCCCAGGCCGGGGTTTCCGCCACCCGAGGGCGCGTCGAAATTGCGCTGGCCGCGGATGGTGATGTTCAGCGTGTCCTGGCGAAAGGTGGTGGGCGCGATATAGACGGACGGGCTGACATAGCGCAGGTCCTCGATGGTCCTGATGTTCAACCGGTCGAGATCGTCCTGGCTGAGGGCGGTGATGGCGATGGGGACCTGCTGCTCGTTTTCCGCGCGCTTGCGGGCGGTGACGATTACGGTGTCCAGGCTGGCTGCCTGCGTGCCGGTGGCGGGCTGGGCCTGCGCTCCACCAAAGCCCAGAGTGCCGCACGTCAGCGTGCTGGACGCCAGCAAAGCCACAACAAAGCGTTTCAGCATGAAATTCCCCGGCAATATTCCCTAAGCAACGGTCGGGCTTTTTCTGGCGCCTCGGGCAGCCGTTGTGGACCAAGCTCTAAAGGAAATATGGGGCCAAATAAAGGACGCCCCGCCCCTTGCACCGGTTCAAGGATTGCTCGAAAAACCTTGTCGATTTCAGGGTTTGGGCAGGGGGAAAAATGACCAAAATTGCAATGATCACCGGCGCCGGCAGCGGCGTTGGCCGCGCCGTCGCCGTCGAGCTGGCGTCGCAGGGCTGGTCGCTGGCGCTGGTGGGCCGCAAGCGCGAGGCGCTGGGAGAGACCGCCGGCCAGATCAAGGGCGACCATCTGGTGGCGCCCGCCGATGTCGGCGACCCCAAGGCCGTCAAGGACGTCTTCGCCCAGATCCAGAAAAAGTTCGGGCGGCTGGACATGCTGTTCAACAATGCCGGCATGGGCACGCCCGCCATCCCGATCGAAGATCTCAGCTTCGAACAGTGGCAGGCCATTGTCGGCGTCAACTTGACCGGCGCCTTCCTCTGCACCCAGGAAGCGGTGCGGATGATGAAGGCGCAGACCCCGCGGGGCGGACGCATCATCAACAATGGCTCGATCAGCGCCGACCGGCCCCGGCCCCACTCTGCCCCCTACACCGCCACCAAGCACGCCATCACCGGCCTGACCAAGTCCACCATCCTGGACGGACGGCCCTTCGACATCACCGCCGGACAAGTGGACATCGGCAACGCCGCCACCGAAATGACCCAGCGTATGACCCAGGGGGTGCTGCAGCCCGATGGCAGCCTGGCGGTCGAGCCGCGCATGGATGTGAAGCATGTGGCGCAGGCCGTGGCCTATATGGCCGGACTGCCGCTGGAGTCGAACGTACCGTTCCTGACGGTGATGGCGACCAAGATGCCCCTGTTCGGTCGCGGCTAGTTCAACCCTTCGCAGTGATGCTTTTTTGCGCAAGCCTCGGAGCCATTCCGCGGGGCTGCGCATTTTCTTGTCATGCGAGCCTGCTTTCTTGGACAAAATATCTGCGCTTTGGGTTTTGGCGTGGCGACGCTCCAGGTCCCGCCGCTGCTGGCGGACGAGGAGGCCGCAAAGCCGGCCCTTCCAGCCGCTGGCTACAAGCCTGTGGATCAAAATAGGACACCTCGTTCCGCCGTACCGCAACGGCCGGACGCCAATCCCCTGTAACAATTCAGCAACGCCCGCCGGACGCCGCCAGGCCGGCCGGGCGCAAAAAGCGGTTGTGCCGCACGGTTGGGGGGAGCGGACCCCTTGAACGAGGGGGCACGAAACTCAATATTGGGTGTTATAGGATTCGTCGCTAACGTTATTTTATTGCGATTGCGGTATTCGGTAGGGGCATGAAAAATCCAATTCCCATGATTGCAGCGCTTGGCCTGGCTTTGGCCCTTGGCGCCTGCAGCACGCCCAGCGCCGAGTCCCTGGCCCAGAACGATCCCTGGGAAAAGACCAACCGCGACATTTTCGAATTCAACCTCAGCGTCGACCGGGCCGTCGCCCGCCCCATCGCCAAGGGATACCGCGACGTGGTGCCGGAAATCGCGCGCGAAGGCGTGCACAATTTTCTCACCAACCTGAATTCGCCGGTGATCCTGGCCAATGACGTGCTGCAGGGCGAAACCGAAAAGGCCGGCAACACGCTGGGCCGTGTCGTGATCAATACCACCGTCGGCATCGGCGGCTTGATCGACGTCGCGAGCAAGATGGGCATCCCCTATCACGACAATGACTTCGGCATCACCCTGGGCCGGGCCGGCGCGGCCGAAGGCTCCTATCTGATGCTGCCTTTTGCCGGGCCCAAGCCGCCCCGCGATCTGCTGGGCACCGGCGTGGACATCGCCTTCGATCCCTTCACCTACGCCATCTTCCCCGGCGACAACACGCTGATGATCGTGCGCATCGGCATGGGCATCCTGGACGCCCGCACCTCGCAGCTGGACGCGGTGGAAACCATAGAACGCTCGTCCATCGACTTCTATGCGACGACCCGCAATCTCTATCGCCAGAGCCGCAACGCCAAGATCAACGAAGGCAGGACCGGCGGCGACGATCTTCCGAACCTGTAATTCCGCTTAAAAAAACAAAACCCGTCATGCACATCGCATGGCGAGTTTTTCTTTGCCTGCGCCGTCCCACTCGCTGCGAGGCACTATTCTGCGGGTGTCGGGTTGGGCAGCGGTTCGTGATCGCCGGGCTTGTCCCCCATCAACCCGTGATACCAGCGGTTCCAGAAACCGGACGTCCAGCTTCCGAACCGGTCCATGTACAGGAACACCACCGGCGTGGTGTAGAGCGTCAGGATCTGGCTGAGGATCAACCCGCCCACGATGGAGATGCCGAGCGGCTGGCGCAGCTCCGAACCGGCGCCCAGCCCGATCGCCAGCGGCAAGGCGCCCAGGATGGCGCCGGTCGTGGTCATCATGATGGGGCGGAAGCGCAGCAGGCAGGCCTTGCGGATCGCATCATGCGGCGACAGATGCTCGCGCCGCTGCAGGTCTATGGCGAAGTCGATCATGATGATCGCATTCTTCTTGACGATGCCGATCAGCAGGATGACGCCGATCATGGCGATCAGGTCGAACTGGGTATTGAACATCAGCAGCGCCAGCACCGCCCCCACCCCCGCCGACGGCAGGGTCGAGATGATGGTGATGGGATGGATCAGGCTTTCATAGAGAATGCCCAGGGTGATGTAGATGGTCAGGATCGCAGCCAGCAGCAGGAACGGCATGTTCTGGAAACTGCGCTGCAGCTGACGGGCATTGCCGGCGAACTCGCCATGCACGGTGATGGGCACATTGATGTTCGCCATGGTGCGGTTGATGGCGGTCACGGCATTGCCCAGGCTTTCGCCTGCCGGAAGATTGAACGAGAAGGTGGTGGCGACAAACGGCCCCTGGTGATTGACCGCCAGGGGCGTGGTGCCGGGGCCAAAGCTCGCCACCGCCGACAGCGGCACCATGGTGGAGACGCGGGTGGAAACCGAGGCGCCGGTCGAGCCGCCACCGCGCACACTGGCGGTCAGGGCGTTGAGCTGCTGGTTGCGCACCGCCTCGGCGGCCTGGGTCGCCGCCGTGGCGTCGGCCGACGAGGTGGCCGCGGAAACCGGCGACGGCGTGGCCGTGAAGGCGCCGCCCGCGCCGGCGGTGGACTGCGTGCCGCTGACATTGCCGCCCGAGGTGCTGATATAGATGTCATTCAGGGTCTCGGGGCTCTGCCAGAATTTCGGCGCCACCTCCATGATCACCTTGTACTGGTTCTTGTCCTTGTAGATCGTCGAGACCTGGCGCTGGCCGAAGGCGTCAT
>CANKIV010000057.1 GCA_947482125.1 Alphaproteobacteria bacterium | reverse complement strand
CTGGAAATGCACCACGATCGGCACGTTCAAATCCGCCGCCAGAGCATACATGCGCCGCAGCTCCGGCCCGTCGGCCGCAACATGGAACTTGATCTCGCCGAACCCGCCGGCGCCGTTCTTCACTGCCTGGGTCAGAACACTTTCCGCCTCAGGCCTGGTGATATCGGCGCTGGCGAACCAGCTGGGGAAGCGGTGCGGATTTTGTGCCTGAAGCACGCTCACCACTTCCAGCGCATTGGGACCGCCGGTCAGAAGGTTGGCCGCGCGCACGCCGCATCCGTCCATGTGCGCAAGATTGGCTTCCGGCGTGCGGCGCATGTGCCAGTGCATGTCGAGCACCGGCGAACTCCAGCTTGGTGCTTCCTGCGCGCGCAGCGGCGATGCCAGCAGCGTCGCGCCGATGGAGGTCAGAAGGGTTCGCCTGTCCATGATGGAACTCTTTGTTAGATGATTCCGCTTGCGCCAGTTCGCCCGCTTGGAACCCGCAAAGCCAGTACCGCACGTGAGTTCCGCGATTGTTTTTGATGCTGCATTGCAGCGTCGCTTCGCACATGCAGCGCGAATGACAAAAGCTCAGAACCTTTTGTCGCAAACTTTCAGGCTTTTAGCGGAATCGGTTGGCTGCAAAGCAAGCCGGCCTTAAAGCTGACAATAGCAGAAGGCACACTGGAATCCTTCTAGAGCGCACCACATGCGCGTATAATTAAGTGAGCAAAATAATACCCCACACTATCTCAGCCGGAGATGTGGGATTCGGAGGTGGCTCGGCCGCCTGTGTTGCTTTGGAAACCAATGGACTGGGCCCACCAAAAAATGCCGATGAACAAGCGCAACGTGTTGGAAAAAATTCTCGCTTCGGCGGGCGTCATCGCCCTGACCGGCTTTGTCGGCGTGCAGCTCTTGGGCAGCGCCACGGCGCAAAGCGTGCCGGTGGCCACGACCCCCACCACCTCCGGCTTGCCGGTTTCGCAAACTGCCGCACCGGCCATGGGCGCCGCCGCGACGCCGGCCGACCGCAAGCAGATGCTGGTGCAGTATTGCTCGGGCTGCCACAACGACAAGACCAAGACCGCCGGCATGTCGGTGCTGCCGCTGAGGGCGGACGACCTGGAAGCGCACAATCCCACCTGGGAAAAAATCCTGCGCCGCATCAGCCTGGGCGAGATGCCGCCGCGCGGCATGCGCCGCCCCTCCAAGGAACAGATCGCCGACTTCACCGGCTGGCTGGAAACCTCGCTGGACAAGTTGGGCGCCGCCAATCCCAATCCCGGCCGCGCCACCCTGCGCCGCATGAACCGGGCGGAATACGCCAATGCGGTGCGCGACCTGCTCGCCCTTGAAGTGGACATGAGCAAGGACCTGCCGGTGGACGATACCGGTTACGGCTTCGACAATATCGCCGACATCCTCACCGTCTCGCCGACCCTGATGGACCGCTACATGAATGCGGCCGGCAAGATCGCGCGCCTGGCGACGGGCCAGACCTCGCACCGGCTGATCACCACCGATTACAAGCTGACCAAGGACCTGTTCGAGAACTCCTTCGGCGTGCCGGCTTATAACGAACGGGCCAGCGACGATCTTCCGCTGGATTCACGCGGCGGGGGCGCCTTCAAATTCTATGCGCCACTCGACGCCACCTATTCCGTCCAGATTTACCTGAACTCCGGCACTCAGACCGAGAACGAAATCGACTCCTACAATCGCTATGAAGTGAAGGTGCCGCTCAAGGCGGGCCTGCGCACCATCGGCGCCTCGTTCCGCAAGCAGTTGGCGCTGGACGAAAACCTGCTGCCCAAGACCACCACCGGCGCGCGCCCCGTCAAGCCGACCGGCCCCGCCGAACAGCTTCCCATGGACGTGTGGGTGGACGGCGCGAAGGTTCAGACCGTGTCGGTGCCGTCTTATGCCAATGGCCCGGGCATGCAGCAGAATTTCTACCTGCGCGACGTGATGCAGATTTCCATCGCCGGTCCCTATGACGTCAAGGGTCCGGGCGACACGCCCAGCCGTCGTAAGATATTCAGCTGCCGCCCGACGTCCGCCGCGCAGGAAAATGCGTGCGCCACGCAGATCCTCACCAAGCTGGCCCGCAATGCCTATCGCCGGCCGGTGACCGCCGCCGACGTCAAGCCGCTGATGAAGCTGTATGCCGAGGGCCGCAAGGAGTCCGATTTCGATCACGGCATTGAAGCGGCGCTGGAAGCGGTTCTGGTTTCGCCCAGCTTCCTGTTCATGCGCGAGAACGATCCGGCCGGCGCCAAGCCGGGCAGCGTGCACCGGATCAGCGATGTCGAGCTGGCCACGCGCCTGTCCTTCTTCCTGTGGAGCAGCATTCCCGATGCGCAGCTTCTGCAGGTGGCCGAGCGCAAGCAGCTGAGCAAGCCCGCCGTGCTGAAGCAGCAGATCGCGCGCATGCTGAGCGATCCCAGGGCCAAGGCCCTGACCCAGAACTTCGCCGGCCAGTGGCTGTACCTGCGCAAGCTGGAGCATCAGCGCCCCGACCGCCGCGTCTTCCCGAACTTCGACCAGCGCCTGCGCTCGGCAATGCTGACGGAAACCGAGATGTTCTTCGACGGCGTGGTGAAGAACAACCGCAGCGTCCTGGACTTCCTGGATGCCGATTACACCTATCTGAACCAGCGCCTGGCCGAGCATTACGGCGTGCCCGGCGTCTATGGCACCACCTTCCGCCAGGTGAAGCTGGACCCCAAGCAGCGCCACGGCGGATTGCTCGGCCAGGCCAGCATCCTGACCGTGACCTCCTACAACAACCGCACCTCCGTCGTGCTGCGCGGCAAGTGGATTCTGGAGAATATCCTGGCCGCCCCGCCGCCGCCGCCACCGCCGGATATCCCGGCTTTGACCGAGGTCAAGAACGGCAAGACCATGACCGTGCGCGAGCAGATGGAGGCGCATCGTTCCAGCCCGGTCTGCGCCTCCTGCCACACCAAGATGGACCCGTTCGGCTTCAGCCTGGAAAATTACGACGCCATCGGCGCCTGGCGCGGCACCGATGCCGGCAAGTTGCTGGACGTCTCGGCGGTGCTGCCGGACGGCACCAAGTTCGATGGCCCGTCGGGCCTGCAGAACGTGCTGATGTCGCGCAAGGACCAGTTCGTCGAAGCCTTCACCGAACGCCTGATGACCTATGCCCTGGGCCGCGGCGTCGAAGCCTATGACATGCCGGCGGTCCGCATCGTGCGCGATGCCGCCGTCAAGGATAACTACCGCATGCAAACTCTCATTATGGCCATCGTTCAAAGCACTCCCTTTGTCATGAGAAGGACACCCGAGAAATGATCATCACGCGCAAAAGCATGAATCGCCGCACCCTGCTCCGCGGAACCGGCGCCGTCCTGGCGCTGCCGCTGATGGACGCGATGATCCCGGCCAGCAGCCGGGCCGCCGAGCTGTCGGCCAAGGCCCGCAAGCGCCTGCATGTCATCTATGCCCCCAACGGCATGCAGATGGAGAACTGGCTTCCCGCCAAGGCCGGCGCCGATTACGAGATCACGCCTATCCTCAAGCCGCTGGAACCGTACCGCGCCAAGTTCGCGGTGATCAGCAACCTGGACCATGTGCAGGCCGAAGCCCTGGGCGACGGCGCCGGCGATCACGGCCGCTGCTGCGGCACCTACCTGACCGGCATGCATGTCAAGAAGACCGAAGGCGCCGACCTGACCAACGGCGTTTCGATGGACCAGGTGGTGGCCAGGCAGTTCGCCGAACTCACCCAGATCCCCTCGCTGGAAATGGGCCTGGAGCCTCCCAGCCTGGTGGGCAGCTGCGACACCGGCTACAGCTGCGCCTATACCAACACGCTGTCGTGGAGCAACGCCTCCACCCCGCTGCCCGTCACCGTCAACCCGCGCGAAATCTTCGAGCGGCTGTTCGGCGATGGCGACAGCCTGGACGCCAAGACCCGCATGATGCGGCTGAAGCGCCAGGCCAGCATCCTGGACTTCGTCGCCGACGATGCCCGGCGCATGTCCGGTACCATGGGCGCCAATGACAAGAAGAAGCTGGACGAATATCTGACCTCGGTGCGCGACATTGAACGCCGCATCCAGAAAATCGAACAGGGTGGCGCCGACGGCGCGGCCCTGCCCAACTATACCCGCCCGTCGGGCATTCCGGACAAGTTCGCCGATCACGCCCAGATGATGATCGACCTGATGGTGCTGGCGGCGCAGGCCGACCTTACCCGGGTCAATACCCTGATGCTGGCGCGCGAAGTCAGCGGCCGTTCCTATCCGGAAATCGGCGTGCCGGACGCGCATCACCCGATGAGCCATCACGGCAACGATCCGGAAAAGCTGGCCAAGCTGACCAAGATCAACACCCTGCACATGGAGCAGGTCGCCTATTATCTGAAGCGCATGAGCGAGACCAAGGACGGCAATGGCACCTTGCTGGACAACACGCTGCTGCTGGCCGGCGCCAGCCTGGCGGACCCCAACAAGCATGCCCACCGCAACCTGCCGACCGTGGTCGCGGGCGGCCTGATCCAGGGCAACCGTCACATCGTGGCGGCCAAGGATACGCCGATGACCAACCTGATGCTGTCGATGATGGATCAGCTGGACGTCAAGGTGGACAAGCTGGGCGACAGCACCGGCCGCCTTTCCGGATACTTCGCTTAAATCACGGACGCAACGATGAAAAAAACATTCGCATTGGGCTTTCTCCTGCTGGGCGCGTTGCCGGTGTCGGCGGGCGTTGCCGAAAACCGTCTGGTGGAGGCGGTGCGGGGCAGCGATCACGCCACCATAAAGAGCCTGCTGGCCAGTCACGCCAATGTGAATGCGCCGCTTCCCGACAAGTCCACGGTCCTGTCCTGGGCGGTCGATCGCCAGGACGCGGAAGCGGTACGGATGCTGCTGGCGGCGGGCGCCAAGCCCAATATGGTCGACGTCAATGGCGCTTCGCCCCTGACGCTGGCCTGCGAAGCCGGCAACCCGGAGATCGTCGCCAGCCTGCTCAAATCCGGCGCGAATGCGAAAGCGGCGCGCGCCGACGGGATTTCGGCGCTGGCCCTGTGCGCCGGCACCTCGTCGCCCGAAGCGCTGACCGCCCTGATCGCCAAGGGCGCCAATGTGAATGCCACCGACCTTCAGGGCCAGACACCGCTGATGTGGGCGGCCGCCAAGGGCCGCACGGAAAACATCGAAGTTCTGGCCAAACACGGCGCCAACGTGAATGCCGTTTCCAAAAAAGGCTGGACGCCGATCTTCTTCGCACTGCAGAGCCGCAATGCCAGTTCTGCGATGAAGCTGCTGGATCTGGGTGTGGACACCAAGTCGGTCGCGCCCGACGGCACCACGGTGGTCCAGGCCGCCATGATCGTGAAAAGCATTCCGATCGCCATGGATGTGGTGAAACGCGGCGCCGATGTGCAGGCGCGCGACGCCCGCGGCTGGCAGATGATCCATGTCGCCGCCGCCAGTGGCGACGCCGATTTCATCAGGCTGGTTCTGTCCAAAGGCGGCGATGCCAAGGCTGTGACCGCGCCACCGCCGGCCGAACAGCAGAAGGGCGTGATGTACACCGCCCTGCTGACTCAGCCCTCCCCCATTTACGGCCGGGTGTTTCAAGTCGCCGCTTTGGGTAGCGCCAATCCCAAGCAGCCGGCCAAGGCCGATGCGGAAGGCGTGAAGCGACGCGCGCTGGAAGCCTTCGAATACTTGCTACCGCCACCCGGCAAGCCGACCCCGGCGCTGCTGCTGGCGGCCCAGTCGGGTTCGATGGAGGCCATGAAGGTTCTGCTCGAGGCCGGAGCCGACCCCAAGGCCAAGGCCGATGACGGCCTGACCCTGGCGCTGGCCGCGGCCCGTGGCGGCAATCTGGTGGCCCTGAAATTTGCCCTGGAGCGCGATCCGGACATCCATGCCCGGGCCCAGGAGGGGCGCAGCATCATGCACATGGTGGTGGAGAACCGCACCTCCACCGAGTATGAGCCGATGATCACCTATCTGGCCGACAAGGGCGCCCAGCTGAATGTGGTGGACGAACGCCGCGTCTCGCCCGGCAGCTTCGTCAACCGGGTGGGGCCAGAAAACCTGCGGGTGTTCTACATCCAGCTGCTCAAGGACCGTGCCGTCGACACCAAGAAGTCGCCGGAATAATTCGACGATCTTTCGGGAACCAACGCCGCCGGTCTTGAAGGACCGGCGGCGTTTTCGTTTCAGCCGCGCGCGGCATTATTCGACCACAATTTGCGGGCCTGCTGCATACTGGCCGGACAGGTCGGGGGACGGGCATGGCGGAGCTCAAACGCAGTATCGGACCGGTACAGCTGATGCTGTACGGCGCGGGCTCGATGATGGGTGCCGGTATCTACGGCCTGGTCGGCAAGGCCGCCGGCCTGCTGGGCAGCGCCGTCTGGATCGCCTTTCTGCTGGCGATGACGTGCGCCCTGCTCACCGGCCTCAGCTATGCCTCGATTGCCTCGCGCTATCCCCGCGCCGCTGGCGCCTCCTATGTCACCCACCGCGCTTACGGCAAGCCCTGGCTCAGTTACCTGGTGGGCCTGATGGTGGTCGCCTCCGGGATCGGCTCCATCTCCACCGGCTCCAAGGTGATAGCAGGCAATCTCAACAGTCTTCTGGGGCTGCATACCGGCGTAACCGTCGCGGGTGCGCCGCTGGAGATCCTGCTGATCGCCATCGGGTTCTTGCTGGTGGTAGCGGGTGTGGTCTATCGCGGCATTTCGGAATCGATATTGGCCAATACCGTCTGCACCGTGGTGGAGGCATCCGGCCTAATGCTGGTGATCGCGGTCGGCATCCGCTTCTGGGGCGGTACCGACCTGCTGGAAGTGGCGAGCACTCCGTCCAATCCGGAAGGCGCCCTGACAATCGCCTTGCTGCTGCAGGGGGCGCTGCTGACCTTCTTTTCGTTCATGGGGTTTGAGGACATGCTCAATGTCGCCGAAGAGGTGAAAGACCCGGAACGCACCATGCCGATCGCCATGATCGGGGCGATGCTGCTGGTTTCAACTCTTTACATAGCGGTTTCCATCACGGCGGTTTCGGTGGCGCCGTGGCAGGAACTTGCCACGGCGCCAGGCCCCTTGCGCGCCGTGATCGAACGGGCGGCACCGTGGTTTCCGGCGCTTGGCTTCACCTTCATCACCATCGCCGCCGTGGCCAATACCGCTTTGGTCAACACCATCATGGGCACCCGCATGCTCTATGGCATGGCCCGGCAGGGGCTTCTGCCCAAGGTGCTGGGGAAAGTGCATCCACTCCGTCGCACCCCCCATGTCGCGGTCGGCGTGCTGTTTGTCATCGTTGCCGCCCTGCAATTCGCCGGCGACGTCACCCAGCTGGCGGGCGCGACGGTGTTGCTGCTGCTGAGCGTCTTCGTCATCGTCAACAGCGCGCTGGTCATCCTGAAGCGCCGCGAGGGAGACCTGCCGGGGCGCTTCAATGTCCCCACCATCATTCCGGTGCTGGGCAGCGCCATCTGCCTGGTCCTGATTTTGGGCCAGGTGCTGCAAAGCGACTGGCGGTCGCCCGCAATCGCCGGCGGCCTGATCGCCCTGATCCTGATAACCTACGCCACGAGCCGCAGGGGCGGGTATGGCGCGGACACCGAACTGTGACACACGCTTTGACAGACCGGCTCGCCGGCGGCAGAATTTACGGCATCGCCCCGGCCTTGGCCGGCACATCATGTCTCGATTTTCCAGATGAAATCATAAGCTGACCGCACCGGCATCCGTCTTGGCGCCGCCTATGCGATTACAGGTCTGAGGGGATGGTCGCCATGTTGCGTAAGGATTCTGCCGCGCCACGCGAGACATTGTCACTCGCCAACGGCATGGAGCTTGTCGTGGGCATGGTGGTGGGGGTCGGCGTTTTCGCCACCCCAGCCCAGGTGGCGATGTTTGCCGGCGACAGCGTCACCTATCTCGCCTTGTGGCTGTTGGGGGGCGGCCTCACCCTAATTGGCGCGCTTTGCTATGCCGAAATCGCCACCGCCCATCGCCATGCCGGCGGCGAGTATCACTTCCTCTCCAGGGCCTATGGCCGCGGCACCGCGCTGATGTTCGCCTGGGCCCGCGGCACGGTGATCCAGACCGGCGCCATCGCCTTTGTGGCCTTTGTTTATGGAGATTACGCCCAATCGTTGGTGCCACTGGGCAGTTACGGACCGGCCATTCACGCCGCCATCATCGTCGCGGTCTTCACCGCCATCAACATGGCCGGCACGGCGCAAGGCAAGCTGGCGCAGAAAATCTTCACCAGCATGGATGTCATCGCCCTGGTCACGCTGATCGTGGCCGCCCTGGTCTTCACCTTTTCGGGTGCAAACCCTGCGCCGGCAGCCACCCCCACTGGCGGCGGCACCGGCATGCTGGGCCTGGCGATGGTGTTCGTGCTGCTGACCTATGGCGGCTGGAACGAAGCAGCCTATCTGTCTGCGGAATTGCGCGACGGCAAGCGCAATATCGTACGGGTGCTGGCTTTCAGCATCATCATTGTCACCCTGCTCTATTTCCTGGTGGCCTGGACCTATCTGCATGTGCTGGGCTTTGACGCCCTGCAAAAATCCAGCACAATCGCCGCCGATGTGATGCGCGCCGCCTTCGGGCCCGTCGGCGCCACGCTGATTTCCGTCTTTGTCTGCGGCGCGGCCGTCAGCACCCTCAACGCCACCATCTTCACCGGTGCGCGTGTCTATTATGCGGTGGGCCGCGATCTGCCGAGCCTGAAGCTGTTCGGCATCTGGGATGCCAAGGGGGAAAATCCCGCCAATGCATTCCTGCTGCAGGGCGCCATCGCCCTGGCGCTTGTGGCGCTGGGCGCCTTCACCCGTGACGGTTTCAAGACCATGGTGGACTACACAACGCCGGTTTTCTGGTTTTTCATGACCCTGATCGCCCTTTCGCTCTTCCTCTTCCGCCGCCGCGAGCCGGAAAGCGCGCGGGCCTACCGCGTGCCGCTTTATCCCATCACACCGCTTATATTTCTCGGCACCTGCCTGTACCTGCTTTACTCCAGTCTGGATTACACCAAGGCAGGCGCCCTGCTCGGCGTCGGCGTGCTGCTGGCCGGAACGCCCTTGCTGCTGCTGAAACAAACCAGGCAGGCCGAATAGATCATCATCTTTTCCGACAAACCCTCAGGAGGACTCATGACATCCCGGATCTTCAGCCGTTTTCTGACAGCCTCGTGCATCGCGATGATGGTGAGCTTCAGTCCGGCCCTGGCGCAGGACACCAAAAAGCCCTTCGAGCCGGAATATGGCCAGCAGGGCAAGGACGTGGTCTGGGTCCCCACCGCCCAGGCTCTGGTCGACCGCATGCTCGACATGGCCAGGGTGACGCCCCAGGACTATGTCATTGACCTGGGCTCGGGCGACGGCCGCACCGTTATCACCGCCGCCAAGCGCGGCGTGAAGGCGCTGGGCGTGGAATACAATCCCGACATGGTTGCGCTTTCGCGGCGCAATGCCGCCGCGCAGGGCGCCGCGCTGGCGACCTTCGTGCAAGGCGACATCTTCAAGTTTGACTTTACCCAGGCGACGGTCGTCACCCTGTTCCTGCTGCCCGATCTCAATGTCCGCCTGCGGCCGATCCTGCTGGGCATGAAGCCCGGCACGCGCGTGGTGTCGAACTCCTTCGACATGGGCGACTGGGAGCCGGACCAGGAAGTCGCCGCCAATACCGAATGCACCAGCTATTGCCGCGCCATGCTCTGGATCGTGCCGGCCAAGGTCGCCGGCACCTGGCAAATGCCGCGCGGCGATCTGACCCTCGCCCAGACCTATCAGATGGTATCCGGCACCCTGACCTCTCCGGGCGGCGCCACCCCGATCAGCAACGCCAGGATGCGGGGCGATCAGATCTCCTTCACGGTCGGCGACAAGGTTTATAACGGCCGCGTTACCGGCAACCGGATCGAAGGGACCATCTCGGATGGCGGCACGTGGCAGGCGACGCGGCGCTGAGTAGATTGAATAAGTGATTCCATTGGGCGATCCGCCCAATGGAATCGCCGTTGGCTTGAGATTGGTAATGGAAAAAATCGATGTTTGGCGGGCAGCTAAAGTCCTAATCGACGCGCACGGTGAAGATGTCGCTGAAGCTGCAAATCGCGCGGTTAATCGCGCTGTCGAGGATGGCAACGAGGCGGCGACCAGCGTTTGGATAAAGGTTATGAAAGCGATTGAAATATTACAGCGTCAGTATCGCAATACTGGAGAGTCTCTAAACTGATGCACCCCGTTACGAACCGTAGCTTTCGTAAACCAATGGCGATTTATTTCACAGGCAATACGGCAAGATACAGCAACCACCCGCTAAACATCAGAACGATACTGCCGACGGTCAACAGATAATTGCCGGGGGCCGCCCACTACCGAGGCGCGGATCAAAAGCCAACGCAAAAATCGAAAGACCGCTGACGCCCAACAGGACTGCCAGTACGGGTAAAATGGGCAATTACGTTCAATAATGTGACTACGACGAACAGTATAGCCTGTCGTCTTCGCCGATAGAAAGGTGGCGGGCCGTCGCCCCGCCGCTTTACGTCTTAGCGTTTGGCTATCGATTCGCGAATTTCCTTCACCGTGCGGGTCACGGTCTTTTCGACAAGGGCGCGGCCAATTTCCGCTGAGGCGTGGCGCGGGTCACCCACGACCCCATTCTTGCCGTCCCCGGCCTGCAGCTTGTCCATGCGGACCATGCCGGGCGCTGTCGCCAGCAACAAGGATGTATCGCGTACATCGGCATGGTCGCCGATCTCGTCCTTGCGGATACCCCGTTGCATCATCAGGGCGGCATCGCCTTCCGTATCGCCGCGGTAGTAGTTGAAGAAGGTATGTACTCGCACGTCCGAGCCGGCCCATTCGGCGTTCAGCGTGGCGGCGACCGCCGTCTGCCCCGGCTGGTTTCCGCCACTGTCGCCCAGGAACACGATGTTCTTGAAACCGTGCAGCTTCAGGCTGCGGGCGGCATACTCCAGCACCTGGCGATAGACCGGATCGGGAAGACTGATGGTGCCGGGGAACCGCATATGGCCCGTCAGGGGCGGCTCGATGCTGCCCTCGGGCACATAGGCCATGGTGGGCGCGACCAGCGCATTGCCCAGCCGGCGCGCGATGGTGTTGGCATTGAAGGTGACACGCGCATTGTGCTTGCCCAGGGCCATGTGGGGGCCGTTCTGCTCGGTGCCGCCTGTGGGCACGATGATGGTGGTCTTGCCGGCCGCGATCGCGTCGCGCAGCTCATCCCAGGTAAGCTGCTCCATGAACACGGTGTCGGGGGCTTGCGCCAGGGCCGGGGTGGCCAGGCAAAGCGCCGCGATCAAGAACAGATGTTTGTACATGGCAGTCTCCTGAAAACGGGCGATCGCTATTTCGACAGGCCCTTGAAAACGAATTTCTGGAAGCGGCCGCCGCCGTCCCCAATATACAGATTGCCCTGGGCGTCGTTGGCAATGACGTGGATATTGGCGAGCTGGCCATTGCCCAGTCCGATGCGGCCGAAAGCCGAGCCGGGAATTTCCTTCAGCGTCTTGCGCTCCAGAACGCGCACTTTCTGACTGTGGCCGTCGGCGACATACAGAAATCGCTGCTGCTTGTCGCCGGAAAAGGCGACGCCGAAGGCGGAGCCAT